>CAZSAS010000010.1:0-2271 GCA_964604855.1 uncultured Methanosarcinales archaeon | reverse complement strand
AAGCTTCGCGTGCGCGTCCTTCTCGGGAATTCCAGAAAGGAGCTAGACCCACCACTGCTCGAGGTAGGTATCGGTCGCGTCCTCGCGGCCGAGCTCACGCACGCGTGGGTCCCACGTCTCTCGCCCAGGCCCCTCTGTGTGCACTGCCATGCCGATCACCTTCTGGGGAAGAACATGGCCGAACAACTACTTATACGTTCTGAGCACGAAACGTTACAGAACGGTAAAGAAGATCTATAGAAGGATAAAGAAGACGAGACGACAGGGACAGAAAACGCGCGGCAGCTTACTCCCACCAGTGTTCGATACGCTCGTCCGCAGCCGTGCGCTTGTCCAGCACGATAACCCGTTCCTCATATGGCTTCGGCGCCAAGGGCTTGGATTTCATAGGCATGGACTCCATAGCAAAGTAGTCTATCTATGCGGGAAGCCTATATGTTGGTGGAAATGGTTTATATGAACTGCGGCTAAAAAATGTCAAAAGAAGCTATAGGTTACAGAAATCATTAAATTGTGCAATCATTTATAAATATCGGTCACTTTTTTAAATTTTATAAAGAAAACGCCGGAGTGATATGAGGCGGCGGGTCCGGAGCGGATATCACGCCGGCTCGATATGCACGAAGGCCTTGTTGACCTCGTCGAAGAGCTCGACATCGTGCTGCACCGCTTCCGCGATCTTGTGGCTCGCAGCCGTGGTGATCCGCGGATTCACCAGGATATTGATCGCCACGTGCACGAAGCTCCCGACATAATGCGCGCGCACTTGCGCGATGCCCCGGACGCCCCGCACCTGCGTCACGACCGCACGAATCTTGTGCTCCAGCTCCTCCGACGGCGCCGCGCCGAGAAGGTAATCGATGTTCTTCCGGCCGAGCTTGTAGGCCTCGACGAAAAGGAAGACCGCGATGAGCACGGCCGCAGCGTCGTCCATCCATGACCAGCCGGAAGCGGCGAAGATGAGGCCAACCAGCGCGGTGCACGTGATGAGGACGTCGTTCTGGCTGTCCACCGAGGTCGCGATGAGCGCGGGGCTCTTCAGCCGCCTGCCCGCGATGCCCGCCTCGTGGCTCAGCAGGATCTTGGCGGCGATGGCGATGAGGAGGAGCGTGGCGATGCCCCAGTCCAAACGTTGCCCGGCCGAGCCGAGCACGAGATTGAAGACCGCGCTGCGCAGGAACTCGAACGCGGTGATCCCCATGAGGATGGCGACGACGAACGCCACCATGGGCTCGGCCCTGGCGTGGCCGAACGGATGCCCCTTGTCCGCCTTGCGATGGCTCTCCTCCACGCTCCACTTCACGCCGAGGCTGTAGAGCAGGTCGAGCAGGCTGTTCGTGGCGTCCGCGAGCACCGCGAGGCTGCCGGCGGCGAGCCCGGCGCCGAGCTTGAGCAGGAAGAGCGTGGCGTTGATGACGATAGAAAGGACCGTGATACGCTTCGCGTGCACACACCCACCTCTTTTCCCCCTCTTCACACGTCCCTCTATAAAAATATTCGTCTTTTTCCCCGTTACCCTTTTCTCCTGAGGCGTAACCGGAAGGTTTACCCCCTGTTTCGGCTTCTGTAACCGTATGCGAGGTCAACGAACGACCCCTGATGAGGTGAAAGAC
Organism: uncultured Methanosarcinales archaeon; assembly: GCA_964604855.1. GTDB lineage: Archaea > Nanobdellota > Nanobdellia > Woesearchaeales > UBA525 > UBA153. The sequence continues at coordinate 658 of CAZSAS010000010.1, read as the reverse complement.
ATGAAGAAAGGATTGCTGATAACGGGAGCGGCGCTCGCGCTGCTCATCGTCGCAGCCGTCGGTGCGTTCGCGTACGGCGGCCGCGGCATGATGGCGGGCGATGTGAGCCCCGCAGGCGTGGAACGCGGCGCGTACCATGACCAGATGGAAGAGATCCTCGAGTCCGGCAGCTACGCCGACCTGGAGGCGCTCCGCGCAGAGACGGGGATGCCGATGATGCCGTGGGTCACGGACGACGCCACGTTCCAGCAGGCGCAGGAGCGCCATGAGGAGATGGAAACGGCGTACGGTGAAGGCCCGCACATGGGCGCGTACGGTCCGCGGGACGGCACCGGCTTCCAGCGGGGCCGCAGCGGCATGATGGGCGGCGGCCAGGGTCGCGGCAGCGGCTTCGGCGGCTGCCCGATGTGGGACGACGGCGAATGAGCGTAAAACATCTTTTTCCTTCCTTTGACTGAAGCTTTATTAAGACGGGATGACTGCAGGTGATACGATGGCGTACGGCATGGGTCCGGGGATGATGGGCGGCTACGGCGGTGGCCTCTTCTTCGGCTACGGTTGGGTCTTCCAGCTCCTGATCATCGTGCTGCTCGTCGCGATCTTCTGGTGGCTCCTCCGCGGACAGAAGTTCGGCTATGGCACGAACACGAAGGAGACA
>CAZSAS010000009.1:0-13274 GCA_964604855.1 uncultured Methanosarcinales archaeon | reverse complement strand
CCGGCAGATGCACCCGATGGGCGGCCGCGTCGGCGGCTTCACCCACTACCCGAGCACCGACCAGATAGCGCACCTCGTCTCCCTCCTGGAGCGGTGCGAGCAGCCGGCGATGCGCACCCTCAAGCTCTTCTGCTCGCTCAAGTACCCCTCCCTCTGGGTGGAACGCGAGCACCTCAGCCTGCTCCAAGCGCACGACTTCCCGCTCCTCACGGGCGACATCGTCTCGGATGAAGGATGGCGCATCACGGAGAAGGCCTACGAGAAGTACTTCACCGAGTTCGTCGACCCGTGGAGCACGGCAAAGTTCGTCGTGAAGAGCGGCAAGAGCTTCATGCTCGGCGCGCTGCCGCGCATCAACAACAACCTGCCCAGCCTGCCCGACGACGTCGCTGCCGTCCTGCAGCGGGCGAAGATCCACTTCCCCTCCAAGAACCCATTCCACAACAACATCGCCCAGGCCGTCGAGCTCATCATCTGGACCCGCCGCGCGCTCCGGCTCCTCCAGCGCTACGCCACGACGGGCTTCACGCACGAGAAGCTCAAGGTGAAGCCGCGGGCGGGCACGGGCGTCGGCGTCGTCGAGGTGCCGCGCGGCGTCCTGTTCCACACGTACACGATCGACGCCAAGGGCTACGTCACCAAGTGCAACATCATGACCCCGACCTGCCAGAACCTGAAAGCCATGCAGGAGGACACGAAAGTCTACCTCCAGAAGCTCCTCGACGACGGCGCCAGCAAGAAGGACATCCCCCTCGAGCTCGAGAAGCTCATCCGCGCCTACGACCCCTGCTTCAGCTGCAGCACCCACTTCCTGAAAGTGGAATGGGAAGAAGACCAATAATCAGATATTAATTCGAAATTCTCTTTCCAGGCTCCGCTTGATCGGCAGCGCCCGCTCTCCAAGACCGGGCAGCGCCCGCGCGTAGGCCTCGGGGATGAACGGTGCGGCCTCGCTCAGCCAGTAGGTGGGGAGAGCGTATTCCAGCTTGAAGAACTCTTCGGCAGTGCGGCCGTCAGGCCTGATCGCCATCCGGTTCATCAGCACCAGGACGCCGATCGCCTCGGCATCAGGATCCTCGAGCAAGGTGTCGAGCACCTTGGCGACAGAACCCCCTCTCGTGAGCGTGTCGTCCAGGACGAGCACCTTCCCCTTCGGTGCGAAGACGTAGTGGCGTTCGGCGAAGCTCCCCTGGCTCTTCGGCACCTTCCTCACCGTGGCGTACGCTGCCGCGCCCTTTAGGAGGTTGCAGTAGTTCGCGAAACCCGTCATCCCTTCCGGAACCCCGAGGAACTGGTTCGCGTAGAGCCTGTGCTCGTCCGCAAAGTCAAGGACCATCCGCGCGATCATCATGGGAGTCTTGATATGCCCCAACGGGCCGCCCCAGTCGAAATAGGCATGGCTCTCCTCGCCCGAAGCCAGCTTGGCCGGCTCCTTCGTGATCCTGCACACAGGCCAGCTCTCGATGATCCTGACCAGCTTCCTATCGTCGAACGCCATCGTTCCTCAGGAGTGAGAAAGCGCTTATATGTGTTTCACCGATAACTATAAAACCCTGCTCCTTCGGGAGTGAGGGCAGGACTGTCCAAGGGGTGGCAGGGGGAAGGCGAACCATGGGGTTCATCGATTGGGTGTACGAGGAGGCGGAGCGGCACGATGCCACGATCATCCTGGCCGAGGCGGAGGATGCGAGGGTGCTCGAGGCCGCGAAGAGGATCGAGCGCAAGGGGCTGGCGAGCCTCATCCTGCTCGGCGACCCGAAAAGGATAGCGAGCATGCTGAAGCGGCGCAAGCTCACGCTCAAGGCGCGCATCCTCGACTACGACAGCTATCCGAAAAGCGACCGGCTCGCCAAGGAGCTCGTCATGCTCCGACGACACCGCGGCATGACCCTGCCGATGGCAAAGGCGCTCCTGCGGCAGGACACGAAATACTTCGCCGCCATGCTCGTCAAGGCGGGCGAGGCGGACGGCTACGTCGCCGGAAACCTCTGCCCCACGGCCGCGACGATCAGGCCGGCCCTGCAGCTCATCGGCGCCAAGAACGGCTTCGCGAGCAGCTACTTCCTCATGCTGTACAAGAAACGGCCTCTCCTCTTCGCGGACTGCGCGCTGAACGTCGAGCCCACGGCCGAGCAGCTGGCAGAGATCGGGGTGCAGAGCGCCCGGAGCGCGCTGATGTTCAAGATCAAGCCCAAGGTGGCCTTCCTCAGCTTCAGCACGCACGGCTCGGCGAGCCACGAGCGCGTCGACAAGGTCCGGAAAGCGGCCCAGCTCGCGAAGAAGCGCCTCCCCGACGTGCCGGTGGACGGCGAGCTCCAGTTCGACGCGGCTTGGGTGCCGGACGTCGCGCGACGCAAGGCGCCCGACAGCCCGCTCAAGGGGCGGGCCAACGTGTTCATCTTCCCCGACCTCGAAGCGGGGAACATCGCGTACAAGATCGCCGAGCGCATGGGCGGGGAGGAGGCGATCGGCCCCATCATCCAAGGACTGAAACGGCCGGTGAACGACCTCTCCAGAGGCTGCAGCGCGGACGACATCGTCGATGTGGTCGCGATCACCGCCATGGAGAAGAAGCGATGAGACGGATAGCGGCGGTTCTTGCATGCGTTCTCGCCTTGGCCTTCCTCCTGATGAGGTGCAGCGGACAGGCGGGCCGGGAGATCGTCGTGCATCCCGTGGACAATCCCGTCGCCGACACGCCCGCTTCGGTGCCGCAGCCGGACCAGGTCGTCGAGGAACTCGACACGCATGAGGCGGGCGAGATGCCAGCGAGCACGAGTCTCGACCTTGTGGAAGGCGAGACCGCCACGGTGCGGATCCTTGGCAAGCTCTACACCCTCCGCCTCGCCGCTGCGGACGACGACGGCGCTACCATCGTCGTGAACAGCCAGGACTTCGGACTGCGCGTCGGCGAATCCTTCAGCTTCGGCGACTTCCTCGTCTCCTTGGACGCAACCCGGCCGGCGAGCGTGCTGCGCGCGAAGCAGGGGATGGTGGACGTCACGATCCGCTCTGCGGGGATGAGCGTGCGCGACATGCTCGAGGAAGGCCAGGCCAAGCGGTACGTCATAGGCGACGCCGCCGTGGAGGCGGAACTCGTCCTGGTGAGCAGCGGTGGCGAGGCCGCCATCAGGGTCGGGAACGAGACCTACACGCTCCGAGCGGGCGAGGACACGCCGCTGCCGGGCGGCTGGCTCTTCCTCCACTACGTCTACGAAGGCAAGGGCGCGACCAGGCTGGACGCCGCGTCTGTGACCCTGAGCCAGAACACTTAAAAAGGCGCCTTCTTCACTCCATCCTGGAGAGGGGTGGGTCATGGGCAAGGTTCTCGTCCTGAATACGGGCAGCAGCAGCGTCAAGTTCGCGCTCTACGACCCGGCAGCGGACAATCTCACGATACGCGGTGGCATCACGCGGCTCGGCACGCGCGGGTGCACGCTCAGCGTCGACCGCTTCTACACCGGCGGGAAGGGCGAAGGCGAAGTCATCGACGGCGGGCCGTGCAAGGTCAAGGACGCGGACGCGGCCGTGCCGTTCATCCTCGACCTCTTGCTCAGGGAAGGCCGGATCCAGAGTCTCCACGACATCGCCCTCATCGGCCACCGCGTCGTGCACGGCGGGAAGAAGTACGGCAAGGCGACCATCGTCAACGCGGACGTGCTCAGGGATATCGAGCACTACAGCCGCTACGCGCCCCTGCACAACCCGCACAACCTTCGCGGCATCAGGCGCTGCCAGCACCTCCTCAAGGGCGTGCCGAACGTGGCGGTCTTCGACACCGCCTTCCACCGCACCCTGCCGGCCAAGGCCTGCCTGTACGGTCTCCATCCCGACCTGGACGAGCGCCACGGCATCCGCAAGTACGGCTTCCACGGCCCGAACCATGCATGGTGTGCCCATCGCGCCGCGGAGTTCCTCGGCGGCATGCCTCGCCGGCTGGTGACCTGCCACCTCGGGAACGGCTCGAGCGTCACGGCCATCAAGGATGGGCAGAGCGTCGAGACGAGCATGGGCTTCACCCCCCTCGACGGGGTCATCATGGGCACCCGTCCCGGCAGCCTTGACCCGGGCGTCGTGCTGCAGCTGCTCACCGAGCTCAAGATGAAGCCGGAGGACGTGGCGCGCATGCTTAACCACGAGAGCGGGCTCCTCGCGCTCGGCGGCAAGAAGGACGTGCGCGACCTGTGGGAACTGGCGCGCAAGGGCGACGCGCGCGCCCTCATCGCGCTGGACAAGCTCGCGAGCGATGTCGCCAAGCGCATCGGCGCCTACGCCGCCGTGCTCGGCGGCCTGGACTGCCTCGTCTTCAGCGGTGGCATCGGCGAGAACGCGTGGTACGTCCGGAGCGAGGTCTGCGCAACGCTCGGTCACCTCGGTGTGCTCATCGACACGGAGAAGAACCAGCGCAACGAGCACGACATCAGCGCGCCGGGCACCCGCGTGAAGACTTTTGTCATCCCCGCGAACGAGGAGCTTCAGATCGCGCGGGAGACGTATCAGCACGCATGATCCTTCCGGAAGCGGATCCAGTAGATCTGCCCGTCCAGCCTTCCTTCTGCCTCTCGCGCCAACCCCTGCGCCGCGCACGCCGCGGCCACCTCTTCCGGCCCCTTCCTCACCGCCAGCGGAGGACCGGCGGACTTCTCGGCCGCTGCCGGGTCCCAATCCACCACGAGAAGGAGCCCTTTCAGCGCGATGATGCGCGCGATCTCCGGCAGGGTCTCCTCTTCATAGTCATGGAAGCACGAGATGCTCAGCACGGCGTCGACCCCACCATCTGGGAGCGGGATATGCTCTGGCGTCGAGAGGACCGGCTCGAGGCTCGTAGCCCCCGCCGCTTCCTTGCGCTTCCCGAGCATCCTGACGAGGCTCTCCGAGACGTCGACCGCGTAGGCCCTGCCGCCTGGCCCGACCGCCCGCGCTAGCGGAAAGGCGTGCATGCCCGAACCCGCGCCGACGTCGGCGATCCGCAGCCCTCGGAGCGGGCCGAGGAGGGGCAGAATCCGCTCCGGGTCGAGCAGCGCCCTGCGTTCCGGCTTCTCGAGCCGCGCCGCGTCCGCTTCCGACCATTCCATGCGTCTCCGGGTGCATCCGGGCTTTAAGAGCTTTGCGCGTGACCCTTCAAACGCCTCCTGCGCCATAACAATTAAAAACGACGGCCGTCTCCCGGCAATCATGGCATTCCTCGACACGGCCTATCTCGGCAATACGATTGCAGAATATCTCATCTTCTTCGCCGTCCTCGTCGGCGCTGTCCTCGCCGGCAAGATCATCACTTGGACGACGAAGAAGTTCATCAGGAGCTTCGCCGACAAGACCGCGACGAAAGCGGACGACCTCATCGTCGACCTCCTCGAAGGGCCGGTGCTGTTCACCGTCTTCATCGTCGCCCTCTACTTCGGCGAGCGCCTCCTCACGATGAGCGAGGGCTTCTCCGACCTCTACGGCAAGGTCGTCAGCATCCTCTTCATGATCAATATCGCCTGGTACCTGATGCGCTTCATCAACGGGCTCATCCGGCACTACGTTACCCCGCTCACTGCGAAGACGAAGACCGACCTGGACGACCACATGCTCCCCATCATCCGGAAGCTGATCAACTTCGTCATCATCGCCATCGTCGCCATCATGGTAATCGACCGGCTCGGCTACAATGTCGGCAGCCTCCTCGCAGGCCTGGGCTTGGGCGGCCTCGCCTTCGCGCTCGCGGCGCAGGACCTCGTCGGCAACCTCTTCGGCGGCGTCGCCATCCTCATCGACAAGCCCTTCAAGCTCGGCGAAAGGATCAAGATCAACGAGGTGGACGGCTTCGTCCGTGAGATCGGGTTGCGCACGACCCGCGTCGAGACGTTCGGCGGCACCATGGTCGTGATGCCGAACAGCAAGGTCGTGAACAGCGACTTGGAGAACGTCACCGCCGAGAAACAGCGTCGCATGGTCTTTACCATCGGCGTCGAGTACGACACCCCGGTCAAGAAGCTCGAGGAAGGCAAGAGGCTGATCGAGAAGAACCTGAAGGCGGTGAAGGGGCTCAACCACAAGGAGTTCGCCATCCAGTTCGTCGAGTTCGCCGCGAGCAGTCTCAATATCCGCGTCCAGTACTGGATCACGCCGGAAGGGATGAAGGAGTACTTCGGCGTCCAGGACAAGTTCCTCTTCGGCATCAAGAAGGATTTCGAGAAAGCCAAGATATCGATGGCCTTCCCGACGCAGACGGTGCATCTCAAGAAGTGAGCTTCGGCTCCGGCGCTTCTCCTCACTCGCAGCAGAGCGCGTAGACGATATACTCCCCGTTCGAGATCGCCAGGCCGGACGTGGCTCCGCCGCCGTAGCCGCTGTCCTCCAGCTGCGACATCGAGCCCCAGGAGTTCCCCAACCATCCGTACATCGACGGCGTCGCGGGGTATGACTTGGCGAAGGTATACGTGCTCGCGTACTTGTAGCCCTTGTCCGCGCAGACCTTATCGGCCGTCGGCATGTTCGCGTAGCAGTCGGCGCCGTTGCAATAGGTCGTGTTGACGCTCTCCCATGTGCAGCCCAGCGCCGCGACCGAGTCGACGTAGCCCTTCGTCGCGCCGTCGCTCAGCGCGGTCGGGGTCGCGACGCCGCTCACCGCGCTCGTCCCCATCTCGATATTGTCATGGAGGTACTCGACCGCGCCGCTCGAGGCGAGGAGCGCGACGAGCAGGAGCGCGACGATCATGCCGAGCAGGAAACTTTTCTCCATCGTCTTTCTTCCCCTTCCGTCCTTTCCTTCTTCCTTATCTTTCTTCTGTATTCCCTTCGACCTTAGCAGCAGTGGACGTAGCTGATAATGCTCGTCGTGCTCTTTCCGCCGGTGCTTGCGATGCCGCCGCCGCCCTTCGGCGCGACGTCGTCGCTCATGTCCCCGGAGGTGCTCGTCCAGGCCCCGGTCCAGCGCTTTGCCGAGGACTGTGCGAGATCGTCATAGGTGTAGCTCGACGCGAACTGGTAGCCCTTGCCCACGCAGACCCTGTCGGCCGTGCGCTTGTTCGCATAGCAGTAGGAACTGCTGCAATAGGTCGAGACAGCTTCCCATGCGCAGCTGATCCCCGCGTGCCCGACGAGCGGCTGCGTAGTATCCCTGGTCGGCCCGTCCGCGGCACCTGCCTGCCGCGGCTCCGCGAGGCCGGAGAGCGTGACGAGCGCGACGAGCAGGAGCGCGACGAGGAAGCCCTTGAGGAAGCTCCCGGCAGTCCTCTTCAAACCGACGCTCATCTTTCCCCTCCCAGGGCAATCTTCCCGATGAGGTCCTCCCGCGCGACGATTCCGATCCTGCGGCTGTCGAGCGCGTTGCCCGTGTAGTCCGCGAGGAGGAAGTACTGGTCCGCCGGCAGCGGGTCGAAGCTGGCGTATTGCTCGAGGAGCGCGGCCATCTTCGGCGTGATCGCGTACGCCCGTCCCTCGCGCTCGGCCACCGTGCCGTCGATCAGCAGCGTCCCGTTCTTGACGCCCCATGTGTCGTCCGGCACCGCCGCGATCCGCTTGACGCCGAGCCCTTCGGGCGTCCGGAAGAGGACGATGTCGCCGCGCGCGGGCTCGTTGCAGCCGTAATAGCCGACGAGTCCTGTCACGTTCTCGCCGTCGTGCAGCGTCGGCTCCATCGACTGCCCTGAGATAGTGACCGGCTCCTCATGCCAGCACTGCGAATGCGCCGGCGCCTGGCACGCGCCGACGGCGAGCGCGACGAGGAGGAGTCCGCAGAGCGCGTTCAGCCGCAACAGTACACCTCCGTGATGTCGCTGACGTAACCGCTGCCTGGGATGCCGCCCGTCCTGCCGCTGCCGCCGTAGCCGAGATCCTCCTGATCGCTGCCCGACACCGAGGACCAGCCCGTGCCGGTCCATTTGTACGCGGTCACGACGCCCGTGTACTTGTATTCGTAATGCGACGCGTACGGCGTGCCTGAGCTCTTGTTGTCGCAGAGCTTGTCCGCAGTGAATTTCGAGGGGTAGCAGGCGCCGGAGCCGCCGTTGCAGTCGGTCGTCCCGACGGCATATGCGGTGCACGTGAACTTGACCGTGCTGTCCGTGTAGTTCTTCGTCGCGGCCTGATAGTTGGCCGTCGGCTCTGCGAGGCCGGCGATGATGCTGTTGTTCAGCACGACGGGGTCGTAGGCGTAGAACGTGGCGCTCGCGCCGAGGAGCAGGCCCCAGACGAGGAGCGCCGCCGCCATCCCGAGTACGATCTGTCTTTCCATGTTCACACCTTGCAGCAGTATGCGTAGGTCAGGACGCTGACGCTCGAGCTGCCGGTCGCCTGGAGCTGTCCGCCGCCGATGGGAGGGGGAGCGGAGATGTCCTCGCTGGAGGTGGAGGTGTAGGAGCTGCCCGTCCAGAGGTAGGCACTCGACTGGTAAATCTTGTAGTACTGGTAGCTCGTCGAGAAGTTGTAGCCCTGGTCGCGGCAGTATTGGCTGGCGGTCGCGGGGTTTGCGTAGCAGTAGCCGCTGCCGCACGAGGAGCTCCCGGCCGAGACGAAGGAGCAGTTGGTCCTGATGATATTGTCGTCCACGTAGAGCTTCGTGGCGAGCTCGTCGCTGCTCGACGGCGTGAAGCTGCTCCACGCGATCGTGCTGCCGCCCATCTCGACACGCGAAGCGTACCACGTCGCGGCGACCGCTCCTAGCAAGAAGAGGACGAGAGTCATCCCGACGAAGCCCTTGACGAATGCTGCCCCTGTCCCCATGCGTCTCACCCGATCGTCACCAGCGCGGTGATCGTCCCTTCCCTCCCGCTGAGCGGCTCCATCGCCTTGCCGAGGATGGCGCCGAAGCACCGCTCGGCCGAGCGGCACGCCATCGCCTCGCCAGGAACGGAAGAGGTCGTCAGCAGGTCGCCGGCAGCGATCGGCCCGTTCTCGTCATTCGCCTGAACGGGCACACGTCCCGTCACGGCGAGCGCCGCTCCCTGCACGTCCTTGCCGAGGGTGATGCCGGGCCGCGTCGAGACGACGCCGGCGACGAGCGTGCTATACGCGCGCGTGCTCCGCCGCACGCTGCCGGGCGCGTCCGGGTCGATCTCGACGACTGTACCTGGTTCCAGCCCCTGCTCGCTTGCCGGCGTCCGCTCTGCGATGTCCGCGCCCGGGCCGTAGAGGTTGCCCTCGTACTCGATGCTGTCGGCCACCCACAGGTCGCCCGCACCGGTCGCGTTGCCCGGGCTGCCCGAGCCGTTCTCGATACGGACGTTGCCGTTCTCCATCACGTACAGCGTGTTGTTGATGCTCGCGTTGCCGGCGACGTCGAGCTTCGCCGTCGGGCTCGCTGTCCCGATGCCCACATCGCCATCGCTTTGGACATAGACATCGCTGATGTTCGCCGTCCCGGCGACGTGGAGGTTGTAGCTCGGGTTGACGCCGATGCCGAGGTAATTGCTGCCGCTGTTCCAGTAGAACGCGTCGTCGCAGTTGACATTCGTGCCGGTCGTGTAGCACGCCCTGCCGCTGATGAGCGTGTCGACCTCGTCCGTCTGGTTGCACAGCCCGTTCGCGGCGGTGCAGACGGCCTCGCCGCCGTTCACCGTGATGTTGCCCGTGAAGGCGCTCGTCGTCGCGCTCGTCACGGTGAGGTAGCCATAGACGTAGGGGTTGAGGTTGTAGCCGCTGCTGCCGATCATGAACTGGTTGTTCGCGGTGGTGGTCGCATCCCTGCCGAGGGCGACGCTGTAAAGGTCGCTGACGTTCGCCCCGTAGCCCAAGGCGATGGCATCGCTTCCCTGTACCCACGCGTCCTCGCCGATGGCGATGCTGTACTGGGAGGCGCCCGTGGTGAGCTGCGTGTTGTAGCCAATCGCGATATTAAACCCATTTCCTGCCGCCAAGGCGTTTCCCCCAATCGCGATGCTGTGAATATTGGTTGCCTGGGCGCCATACCCCGTCGCGACGGAGTATTGTCCGTTGGCTTTGGCGGTCGCACCGACGACTGTGGCGTAGGAGTCGCTGGCGTTCGCTGTGTAGCCGATCGCTATGGCTTTGTTGCTCTTGGTGACGGCTTGCGTTCCGAAGGCGAGAGCGTAGCTTCCTGATGCTTCTGAGTTTGCGCCGATCGTTATTCCCCCAGAACTGGCGGTGGCACCATACCCCATATAGAACGAGGTGGGTATTCGCATTGAACCAGCCAGGGTGATGACGCTCCCGTCATCGCTGATGAGGCTGTTCCCGAGCGTGCCGCTGCCGGTCCATTTCGTGAGCGTGTTCGTCGTCCCGACGCCGGTGATGTTTCCTCCTCCGTCCGGCCCGCAGCTGAACGTGTTGCCTGTCGTGTCGTATCTGAGCATTCCTGCGTCGCAGTCTGGGATGCTTTTCGCCTGCCATGCGCTGCCGCTGCTGACCATGAGCGTGTCGTCGCTCGCGCTGCCCAGTCCTGTGCCGCCGCGCGCGAACGCGAGCGTCCCCGAGGTGATGTTTGCGGCGTTGTGGGTATGGCTGTCGTCTCTGACGACGATGGTGTTGTAGTTTCCGGTGACGTCGCCGGTGAAGCTGGTGCTGGTGATGAGGTCGTCGGTGTTGTCCGTGTCAAGGTCAGGGTACTCGCTCTGCCCGACGTAGTGGGCGTTGAGCCAGGTGTTGTTCACGCTGACTGTCGGTTGCGGCCCGCCGGGGCTGGTCACGTTGATGCCGGTCCCGGCAAGGACATCAGTGACATCGCCGTTCCCGCTGCTCGCCTGACTCAGGCACATCCCGCCGCTGATGCAAATGTCCCCGCCGGTGCTGTTGATATTGCCGACCACTTCCAGCTCTTCGCCGGGAGTTCCCGTCCCGATACCGATATTGTAGCCGGGCGCCAAGCTGAGATAGCTCGCATTGCCTGACGAAGACGTGCCGATGACCCACATCCCCCCTTTCTCGACAATCTCGACCCGGGGCAGGGCGAAGGTGTTGCTGACCGGCACGCCGCTATTGTTGTAGTTCAGGAGGCGAAGCCGGACATAGGTGGTGTCGTTGCTCATTCCGAAGTTGCTGCTCGTCGTGTCAGCCGGCACGCTCCATCCGCTGGTGCCGTCGGGGAAGAGATAGCCCGTAATCTTCCGCAACGTGTTTGCGGGACTGAGGTCTCCATTCCAGAAGTAGGGGTCTGTCGTCTTCCCACCAGCGCTCGTCGTGCAGTTCACCAGCGTCTGAGAGCTATTGTAGCAGTAGAGGCCGAAATAGCGCGTGCCGTTCGCCGTGTTGTTGCTGCTCATCCATACGCTGAAGCGATAGGTCGTGTTCCGGTTGACAGGAATGAGATCCGATTGCACCATCACGTCCCCGCTCGTGTTGACGAGAAGCCCCTGGACGCTCTCGCCCGTCGGCAAGGTGACGAGCACCCTTTCCTGGCCTGACGATCCGGCCCATCTGCTCGTCGTCGAGAAATAGGGATCGTTGACCAGGTTGCTCGGCAGCCCGGTCTCCGCCATGATGGTGCCGGCGACATCGAGAGTATGTGTCGGGCTCGACGTCCCGATGCCCACCCAGCCGTTCGGCACGGTCAGGTTGCCGGTCGTGATGTTCACATTCAAGGCGGTGCTCGTCGTCGTGCTGTCGTTCGTCCAGCCCGCGCCGGAGGAGACGCCGCCGCACAGCCCGTTGGACGTGGTGCAGACGGTGCTGTCGATCAGGACATTATCACCGCTCGTCGTCAGCCCCGTTCCCGTGTTCACGCTCAGCACGCCGCTGCTGTACCCGAGTCCGGCGCCCGCGGAGCCGCTTGCGAGGCTCACGACGACGTCCCCAGTGGTGGGGCTCACGCTGATACCGTTATTGCCCGTGATGCTGCTCACGTTCCCGCTGTTGTTCCCGCTGACGCAGTGCGTGCCGTTGGCGAGGCAGAGTGGGATGCCGCCTTGGGTGATGCTCCCGGTGACGGCGACGGCGACGCTGTCGCCGGTATCCCCGATCCTGACCGTGCTCGTCGTGCCGATCTGGTCGTTGAAGATGACGTCTCCCGAGCTTTCGATATAGAGCTGGCCGTTCTGGCCGATGATACGGTTGTAGCTGCCGGTGATTGTGCCGTCGCCGCGGACGTCGAGGTAGTCTGAGTAGATGCGTTGCGCCACCTCCAGGTCTTTGGTGATGTTGAGGCTGCCGCTCAGTTGTGAATTGCCGTTCTGCTCGATGTAGAGCGTGTCGTGTCCTGGGTCGTTCGCGCCGAGTGCCGCTGGCAAGAGGAACGTGAAGAGGACGAGTAGGGTGAGGAACGTGAAGAGCCGCTTCATCCTTTCGCCTCTAGGCTTCTACGATACGGAATCAGGTCGCCCATCAGGAAGAGGTCGCCGGTCATGCGATCGATGTAGGCGATGGTGACGCTCTGGCCGTTCTGGATGACGTACGCGTTCGGCGTCGGTGCCATGTTGAGTATCTCCTCATGGAGCGTGCCGGTGAGGTAGAGGTTCCCGTTCTCGTTGCTGATCCACGCGACGGGTGTCTGCTCTCCGAATTCGCCGATGTGCGTGACCACGAAATCCCTCGCTCCCGGCGAGCCGGAGCTATTCTCGATGATGTCTCCCTTGATGAGGAGATTGCCGATCGGTGTCAGCCGGCCGACGAGTACGCGATCGAGGTTCTCGATCGTGATCGCTTGCGGCTTGAAGTAGATGTCCGCCGCCTCTTGGAGGCAGCCGATCGGCCGCTTGTTCGGGTCAAGGTTGGAGCAGTCGAGCGTCACGTTGCTTCCCGTTCCGGCCGTATTGTTGCTCGTCGGGCCGGTCGCTATGTTACCCGTCGCGTTGCTTGTCGTATTCTTCCCTGTGTCGTTCTCTATTCCCTGCGCGGTGTCGTTCTGCATGACCGTACCGTTCTGCATGCCTGTGCCGTTCTGTGTGCTGCCGTTCGTCCCGTTCTCAGCCGGGATGATGGCGTACACGGTGATGGTGAAGAGATTGCTCTGGGTGAGCGCGTAGAGGTCGGAGGCATAGACCAGCGCTTGGCGCACTTCGGACGTCTCGGCCGTGATCGTCAGGTCGGACCCGTTCAGGCCGAACGCGAGGCCAGGCACGTTCATGTAGTCGTAGGTGAGACTGTCGTTGTCGGGATCGGTGAAATAGGTGTCCAGGTCGATCGTGGCGCTGGTGCCGACGTCCATGGAGAGGTCGGGGAGCGGACGCTCGAGCACCGGCGCGCTGTTCGGCCGCGACGCCTGGGTCGTGACCGCTGAGAGGCGGAGCTCGCCGTCCGTCACGACGTCCAGGCTGAGGGCTGCGTCGCCCGTGCTGTCCATGCTGCAGCTCTCCTCGCACGCGTCGGTGAAGGTCGCGGTCGCTTGCGTCGGGGGG
>CAZSAS010000008.1:0-13972 GCA_964604855.1 uncultured Methanosarcinales archaeon | reverse complement strand
ACTACATCCTCCGCGTCCTGCAGATGGCCGAGCAGGGCATCTACGACCCGGACTTCAAGGAGTTCGACACGCACTACGAGAGCGAGGCGTACCAGACCGTCAGCGGGCAGAACGCGAACAACAGCATCAGGGTACCGAACGCCTTCCTCGACGCGGTCGAGAAGGACGCGGACTGGAACCTGGTCAAGCGCACCGACGGCAAGCCGTGGAAGACCCTCAAGGCGCGCGCGCTCTGGGACAAGGTCTGCCTCGCGGCGTGGCACTCCGCCGACCCGGGCGTGCAGTACGACACCACGATCAACGAATGGCACACCTGCCCGAAGGACGGCAGGATCAACGCGAGCAACCCGTGCAGCGAGTACATGTTCCTCGACGACACGGCCTGCAACCTGGCCAGCCTCAACATCGGCACCTTCCTCAAGGACGACAGCAGCTTCGACATCGCCGCGTTCCGGCACGCGACGCGCCTCATGACCATCGTGCTCGAGATCAGCGTGCTCATGGCCCAGTTCGTCAGCGACGAGATGGCCCTGCGCAGCTACAGGTACCGCACGCTCGGCCTCGGCTACGCCAACATCGGCAGCACGCTGATGCGCCTCGGCATCCCCTACGACAGCGACGAGGGCAGGACGTTCATCGGCGCCGTCACGGCCATCATGGGCGGGCAGAGCTACGCGACGAGCGCCGAGCTCGCCAAGGAGCTCGGAACCTTCGCGGGATACGCGAACAACAGGGACGACATGCTCCGCGTCATCCGGAACCACAAGCGGGCCGCGGACAACGCGAAGCCCTCGGCGTATGAGGGCCTCACCGTCACGCCGCACGGCATCAGCGACGAGCACAACCACACCGAGCTGGTGGCCGCGGCGCGGAAGGCGTGGGACGAGGCCCTGTCGCTCGGCGAGCGGCACGGCTACCGCAACGCGCAGGTCACCGTCATCGCGCCGACCGGCACGATCGGCCTCGTCATGGACTGCGACACGACCGGCATCGAGCCGGACTTCGCCCTCGTCAAATACAAGAAGCTGGCCGGCGGCGGCTACTTCAAGATCATCAACCAATCAGTGCCGAAAGCGCTCGCGCGTCTCGGCTACTCCGGACAGGAAAGCGACGCGATCATCAAGTACGCGGTCGGGCACGGCACCCTCGAGGGGTGCGCCGCCATCAGCCACGAACGGCTCCGCGAGAAGGGCTTCACGCAGGAGATGCTCGACACCGTCGAGCAGCAGCTCCCCTCTGCCTTCGACATCCAGTTCGTCTTCAACCGCTACACGCTCGGCGACGCGGCGATGGACCACCTCCGCTTCACACCCACCGAGTTCCAGGACCCAAACTTCAGCCTCCTCGCCGCGCTCGGCTTCACGAAGCGGGAGATCGAAGCGGCGAACGAGCACGTCTGCGGCACCATGACCATCGAAGGCGCGCCGAAGCTGCGGGACGAGCACCTCCCAGTGTTCGACTGCGCGAGCAAGTGCGGCAGGAACGGCAAGCGGTTCCTCAAGGACGAGGCGCACATCCGCGCCATGGCGGCCGCGCAGCCCTTCATCAGCGGCGCGATCAGCAAGACCATCAACATGCCGAACGAGGCCACCATCCAGGACATCGGCAATGCCTACCTGCTCAGCTGGAAGCTCATGCTCAAGGCGAACGCGCTCTACCGCGACGGCTCGAAACTCAGCCAGCCGCTCAACACCGTCGCGGAAGACCTGTCGGCGTTCGACGAGGAGGATGTCGAGGCCGCGACGAGCGCCGAGACGGTCCAGGCGAGCATCGCCGCCGGCTTCAGCACGCCCGAATGGGAAGGCATCACCCGCACCGCGACGATCGCCGGGCAGCCGATCGCCCTCGCGACGCATGAGCACGAGGACGGCGCGCTCGGCCAGGTCGACATCGCCATGGAGAACGCGAGCGAGGACTATCAAGGATTGCTCGGCGCGTACGGCGAGCTGCTGAATCACAGCCTCGCGCACGGCGTGCCCCTGCAGAGCCTCGTCGACGAGTTCACCTTCTCCGATTTCGCGCCGGGCGGCCCGGTGCACGGCGACCCGGCCGTGAAGAACGCGACCTCGGTGGTGGACTACGTGTATCGCGTCCTCGGCCACGAATACCTCGGCATGCAGGAGCTCGTGCACGTCAAGGAGGCCAGGCCGACGCGCACGGCAAGAAAGAAGCAGAAGCGCGCGATGAGCGACGAGGAGCGGGCCATCGCGGAAGCGAAGGCGAAAGGCTACACCGGCGAGCCCTGCCCTGCCTGCAAGAGCATGCGCCTGAAACGGAACGGGACGTGCATGCTCTGCGAGGACTGCGGCAGCACGACGGGATGCAGTTAAGCTTAAATTCTCTGGGCTGATTCCGTCCGGTTCATGAACACTGCCCAAGCGTATTGGGAATTGGAACGGCACGTCGTCCGGCTGATCGGCATACCGACGTTCTTGGGCAGCAATCGGAAAGCGGACCGGAAGCACGGTCAGCACGTACTGGACGACATCGTCCTGCCGCGACTCACGAGCATCGACTGCGCGGTGTCCGAGATCGACTGGGAACTCCACCCGGGGAGCACGCTGCCCGAATACCTGAGACTGCTCAAGGGGGGCGCGTACGGGTCGGCCGCGGAGTACGCCCGGAGATGGGTGATGGACTTGCGGGAAGAGCGACGCGTAGCAGAAGATTTCGACAAGACGGGTTGAGCCAAAACTTTTTATACTCTTCTCTCGATTTTTCCGTCATGGGGTGGAAGCATGGCGCGTGAGCGGTGGCCGAACAGGCTGATCTTCATCTTCGCAGCGGTCGGCAGCGCGGCGGGGCTCGGCAACCTGTGGCGCTTCCCCTACATGGCGTACACGTACGGCGGCGGCGCCTTCCTCCTCCCCTACTTCCTCGCGCTCCTCATCATCGGCATCCCGCTCCTCATCCTCGAGTTCGGGCTCGGGCGCACGTTCCAGGCGAGCGCGGTCGGCGCGCTGCGGAAGATCAGGCCCTGGGCGGGCACGATCGGCTGGTGGGCGCTCGGCTGCGGCTTCGTCATCCTCAGCTACTACGCCGTCGTCATGGCCTGGAGCCTCCGCTACTTCTTCGCCAGCTTCACGACCGCGTGGAGCGGCGGGGCGAAGGACTACTTCTTCACGACCGTGCTCAACGCCTCGCCGGGCATCGGCGCGCTCGGCGGCTTCAACTGGCCGCTGCTCCTGTGCCTCGTCGGCGTCTGGCTCATGATCTACTTCAGCATCTGGAAAGGGGTGAGCAGCGTCAGCAAGGTCGTGAAGATCACGATGCCCCTCCCGATCATCCTCCTGCTCGTCCTCCTCGTGCGCGCGGTCACGCTGCCGGGCGCGGGCGAAGGCATCCTGGCGTACATCACGCCGAGCCTCGCGCCGCTCCTCGACGTGGATGTCTGGCTGGCCGCCGCCGCCCAGATCTTCTTCACGCTCACGCTCGGCTTCGGTGTCATGATCGCGTACGCGAGCTACTCGGACAAGAAGCAGGACACGGCGGGCGACACCCTCTGGACCGCGCTCCTCAACAGCGGCATCAGCATCATCGCGGGCTTCGTCGTGTTCGGCACGCTCGGCTACCTCGCCATGCAGAGCGGCGTCCCCATCGGCGACGTGGCGACGCAGGGCGTCGGCCTCGCCTTCGTCGTCTTCCCGCAAGCGCTCAGCCTCATGCCCCTGCCGTGGCTGTTCTCCCTGCTCTTCTTCCTCGTGCTCCTCAGCCTAGGCATCGACAGCGCGTTCAGCCTCATCGAAGGGATCGTCGCCGCCTTCAGGGAGCGGATCAGGGCGGACAACACGAGAATCGCGCTCGTCGCGTCGGCAATCTGCTTCGTCGCGGGGCTGGTCTACGTCACCGGCGCCGGCCTGTACTTCCTCGACGTCATCGACCATTTCATCAACCGCTTCGGGCTGGTGCTCGTCGGCATCAGCACCGCCCTGGTCGTCGGCTGGACGAAGACCGGGGAACAGGTGAAGGACGAGCTCGCGAAGACGAGCACGTGGTTCCCCATCGAGGCATGGTGGTGGACGATACGCCTCGTGGCGCCGCTCGCGCTCGTCTTCCTCGTGATCTGGAACCTCATCGACGAGCTGCGCGTACCATACGGGGACTATCCTGCCTGGGCGCTCGGCATGGCCTGGGCGGCCGTCTTCCTCCCGCTCGCGGTCGGCTGGTTCCTCAACCGGTGGTACGGCCGGAAGGAAGCTGCAGCGGCCCGGAAAGGCTGAAGGCCCGGCCGCAAAGCTTTTTAAAGCTGCAGGGGTTGCTCCCCTCTGAGGGGGTCACATGGCGCAAGCAGCTCTTTTCGAGAAGGTGCGGAAGCGGGACGGCCGTCTCGTGCCGTACAAGCGCGACAAGGTCGCGAACGTCATCTCCAAGGCCGGCGCGGCGACGGACGTGAAGATCCCTGCCGCAGAGCTCACCGGGAAGGTGGAAGCGAAGCTGCAGAAGGCCTACGCGGGCAAGAGCGGCAAGCACCTCCCCGACGTGGAGGAGATCCAGGACCTCGTGGAAGAGACCCTCATGGAGGCCGGGCTGCACCGCGTCGCGCGTCATTTCATCCTCTACCGCGAGCAGCGCGCGGCCGAGCGGAGCGCGAAGAGCGCGCTCATCGGCAAGACGGTGCAGACGGACCTGAGCATCAACGCGCTCAAGCTCCTGAGAGAACGCTACCTGCTCCGGGACGAGGAGCGCAGCTGGTTCGAGAGCCCGAACGAGCTCTTCGAGCGCGTCGCCGCTGCCGTCGCGAAGGCCGAGCGGAAGCACGGCGGCGGCGAGGCCGTGGAGCGGAAGTGGAAGAACCGCTTCAAGCGCATCATGAAGAACCTCGATTTCCTGCCGAACAGCCCGGCGCTGATGAACGGCGGGACCGCGTATGAGCAGCTCGCGAGCAGCATCGCCATCCCGGTGGACGACGACCTCGACGCGATCTACCGCGGCCTGCACCACGCAGCCAAGATGCAGCAGGTGGGGTGCGGCACCGGGTTCAATTTCAGCAGGCTGCGGCGGCGGGGCTCGGTCGTGAAGGGCATCGAAGGCGCCGCCTCGGGACCGTTGACCTTCCTCAAGCTGTACAGCGCGAGCGCGAACGCAGTGAAGCAGGGCGGGAAGCGGCAGGGCGGCAACATCGCCATGCTCGACGTCACGCACCCGGACGTGCTCAGCTTCATCACCGTCAAGGGCAAGAAGGGCTTGGAGAACTTCAATCTCAGCGTCCTCATGGGGGACGACTTCATCCACAGCGTCATCGCGGACAAGGAGTACGGGCTGAAGGACCCGAAGGACCGCGACGTCGTCGCCCGCATCAACGCGAAGCAAGTGTTCGACCTCATCGTGGCGCGGGCGTGGACGAGCGCCGACCCGGGCGTGCTGTTCAAGAACGCGATACGGCGCTCCAACCCCGTCCCGGACCACGGCTTCGAGGCGACGAGCGCCTGCGCGGAATTCCTGCTGAGCGGCTACGAGCAGGGCTTCCTCGGCTCGGTCAACCTCGCCAACTTCGTCACGGACGAGAAGGAGGTTGATTGGAAGCGCCTCAAGGAGGTCGTGCACATCGCGGTCAGGTTCCTCGACGACATGATTGACGCGTCGCGCTATCCCATCAAGCGGGCCGAGACGGTGTGCTTCCGCCATCGCAAGATCGGGCTGGGCATCATGGGGCTCGCGCACCTGCTCGTGCAGCTCGGCATCCCCTACGACAGCGATGAGGGCGTGACGACCGCGTCGCGCGTCATGGAATACCTCCGGGAATCGGCGGACGAGGCGTCGGAGGAGCTCGCTCGCGAGCGCGCGCCCTTCCCCGACTGGAACCGGAGCATCTACTGCAAGAAGAGCAAGCACTTCGCCGGGACCGAGCGCAAGTTCCGGAACGCGACACGGCTGGCGGTGAGCCCGACCGGCTCGACGAGCATGATCGCGGAGACCTCGTCGGGCATCGAGCCCCTGTTCAGCGTGAGCTACGTCAAGAAGGTGCTCGGCGGCGAGGAGTTCTACTATGTCGACCCCTACCTCAAGGAGGAGCTCGAGGCGCGCGGCCTGTACAGCGAGGAGCTCGTCGAGAAGATCGCGAACTTCGGGCTCGCGGCGGCGAAGGAGATCCCCGCGGAGCTGCAGCGCCTCTTCGTCACGACGCATGACATCGCGCCGGAATGGCACGTCCGGATGCAGGCGGCGGTGCAGGAGCACGTGGACAACGCGGTCAGCAAGACGGTGAACCTGCCGGCGCACGCGACGCTGCTCGACGTGGAGAACGTCTTCCTGCTCGCGTGGAAGCTCGGGTGCAAGGGCTGCACGATCTACCGCGACGGCTCCGCGGGAGAGCAGGTGCTCACCACGACGGCATTGCTGGGGAAGGCGCAGACCCACAAGCGCGACGAGCGGTCGGTGCGGGAAGAGCTCAAGATCCTGTCGGAGAACAAGAGCCTGGCGGAATTCTCACGGTGAGCATGATGAAGAAGGGTCTCGTGCACGCCTATATCGGCGAAGGGAAGGGAAAGACGACCGCGGCCGTCGGCCTCGCCTTGCGCGCGGTCGGCCAGAACATCCTCGTCTACATGGTCCAGTTCATGAAAGGCGGCAGGTACACGGGCGAGATCCTCGCGACCGAGCGTTTCCTGAACGGGCGCTTCACGATCCGACAGTTCGGTCGCGGCTGCATCCGGGAGGACAAGCAGCTCAAGATCGCGGAGTTCGACGACGACAGGTTCCTCAATCTCGAGCCGAGCTACGTGCGCGACGACGAGCCGTGCGGCACGTGCCGCTACTGCTTCGTCAACGACGAGAAGCAGAAGCGGTTCTGCGAGGACGCGTTCGCGCACGCCAAGAAGATCCTGGAGAGCGGGGATTACGGCCTGGTCATCCTGGACGAGCTCGTCTATGCCGTCACGTACGGCATGCTGCCCCTGGAGAAGGCCCTGGCCCTGATCGCGGGCAAGCCCCGGGGCGTCGAGCTCGTCATCACGGGGGGCGCGTGGCGGGGCGCGGTGCCGCAGGAATTGTTGGACGCGTGCGACCTCGTGACGCGGATGGAGAAGGTGAAGCATTACTACGAACAGGGCGTGCTTGCGAGGAGAGGCGTGGAATACTGAAATTTTCTATATGGAAAATATGTTATCGTCCTCCTGGAAACAACAACCTTATAAATAAGATGTGACTACTCGGTAGTAATCATGAACGCGCTCAATCGTCTCAAAAAGTTGCGTGACAGGCTTCTCTCCAGAAAGGTGAGCCTCACCGACCAGACGACGGACTTCAGCAGGCTCTCCCTCGAGGATCAGGCGCGGACCCTGAACAGCCATCTCATGCCTGAAGAACGAGAGGCCGCGGTAAAAGAATACCTCCAGAATGCCGCCGGACGGACGCGAGGCGTCCCGATCAGCTACGCTCCTTTGGGGGATATGCCGAAAACGGCCGAATCGACTTTCAAGAAAGGAGATCTCAAGGACATGCCGCAGTGGTTTCTGCTAGGGGAACTCAACCTGCTGAAGGCCAGCGGCCAGACGGTATTGCCAAATGAAACAGTGGACGCTGCGTACGAGCAGTGGGTACAGATCCGCGACAATCCCGAAGCGATCGCGCGAGTAATGGAATATTTCAATCAGCACCCGCAGACTGCACCAGAGCGGAGAACCAGTGAGAATTTGCTAAGGCTTGGAGAACAGCCCAGGGAATTCGACGGAGTCGACGAGATGCTCAGGACATCGTTTCCTTCCGCCAGTCATGTCCCGGCGCCGGACGCGTCCTCGGCAACACACGACGAAGGCGGGGAGGAAGCGGCGCGAAGGACCAGCAGCCCGTTCCTCCCTGTGGGGGACCGGCGCATGTACGGCATCACGCCGGGACGCGACCGCACGATCTGGACGGCCGACAACAGGCAGTGGCCCTTCTACATCCAGAACAACCGCTTCGTCAGGCAGAGCCTGGAGCGGGTGATGGACGCAGCGGAACGCGAAGGCGACGTCTTCGGCCCTGACGCGCCGGCATTCGACCCCGAGTACCACCACCTCGCAGTCCTGGGCCCCGGACGCCCCACCGCGGAAGCGGCAGGCTTCACCGAGCGCAGGTCTTTGAACGATCTCGTCAGGACCTTGGCCGCCGCTACCATGCGGCCGGGCCACGACAACATCACGCCGCTCACGCACAAGAAAGGCCGCGACCTCCGGGACAGGGTCCTGAGCATCCAGCGCAGGCCCAAGAAACCCGATGAGCACATCTTCCTCGACGAATACGCCGACACGCCGACGGCGCAGGAACAGGACGGGGGCTGGGACGCGCCGGCGCGGGAGGGACCGTACGGCGCCCCGCCCGGGAGATGGCGACGCTTCAGGGAGCGGCTCAAGGAGAGCAAGCTCGGCCCGTACCTTGCGGTGGCAGGCATCGTCGGCGTCGCCGCATTGCTCACCCTCAGTTCGACCTGCCGCTCCCGGCACGGGGAACGCATCGAGGTCGAGGCCCTCCACACGCTACGGCCCGTCGCCGCGCAGCCTTACCGGCCAGTCTCCCCTGACACCGCTCCCGTCGCGCCGGCGCCGAAGAAGCCCTCCGCACAAGGTGAAGAGGCGCCGCTCGAACACGTCGTGGAGGACACGTACCGACTCAACGTGCCGGGCGCACGCACGCTCACCATCGACTATGAAGGGGGACAGCTCCGCTACGAGCCGGAAGGCCGCGCCGTCGCTTTCCCTGGGCCGTTCCTCGACTACGCACGCGCCCATCCTGACGAGCGCGCCGTCCTGACCGCGCGCACCGGCGACGGCGACGTCCGCTTCACCCTGCCGCTCGACCAGCTCGTCGGACAGGACGCCAACGACTACGCAACGGACCGTTTCGAAGGAAGTGTGGAACGCGAGCACCGCAGCGACGGGCCGACGAGCCTCGAAGAATGGTACCCGATGGGCCCCCACGACACGGGGCGGGCGCAGCCGGACGCGGTCGAAGCGACGCCTGACACGGGCTCGCTCCCAGGCAGGATACTCGTCGCAGGGCCGGCGCCGGGCACGCTCGGCGACGCGCAGCTGGCCGGCCTCACGCTCTATCGGCAGCGCCACCGCCAGGACAGCCTGCACGGCTACATGACGCCGACGGAGATCAGCGACCACCTCGAGGACGTGTACGGCGCCCACGTGGGACGCGCGGACTTCATCGCGGCGCGGCGCGGCCTCGTCGCGGACGGTCTCGCCGCGGGCAAGAGCCTGCGCGACCTGGCGCGGCAGCTCGACTTCTCGTACAGCACGATCCAGCGCGACGCGCAGGCGCTGAGAGCGTAAGCTTGATAAGCGCCGCTCCTCTTCTTCCCTCGCTCCGACGATGACGTTATGCTCACGTTTGTCGTGAGCGAACGTCATCATTGCCCCAATGATGACGTTATCCCCGTCTGATGTCATGATGACAGGGAGTAACTGCTGAGGGGTTCACCTTTCGAGGGGAGAACATGGAAGAAACGTACACGCCGCTCCGGCGCCGAACAGAACGCCTTTTCACTGCGGGACTGCTCGCTCTCGAGATCCTGGCGTTCTCCTATGCCGGCTATGTCGCCAAACGGGCGATCGATCATCCGTGCAATGAACAGCCGCACGCCGGCGCCCTGTACAGTGGGATGCGGCCGGCGGACGCGCTCTTGAGAAGAGAATGATAAAGGGGTTTAGCAGCCTGCGAAGCCCGCGAGTTGCGCCTCGCTCAGCCTGCCTGTGTGGAAGGCACCCCCGACGAACCACGTGGGGAAGGCGTCCACATTCGCGGCGTCGCACGCCGCCTTGTCCTGGCCGGTGCAGTCGAGGATGGTCGCCTCGCCCGCGTACTTCTGCGCCTCGTCCATCGACGCGGTCGCCCAGTCAGCCGTGTAGAGGGTGGCGCCGTCCGTCTTGAGGCAGGCGGCCAGGCCGTCGACCGTCGTCGGTTCGGGCTCGCCGACCCCGACGTTGACCGTTATCGGCGCGGCGGCGGCATTGGGCTCCGCAGACGTCGCCATCTCGGCGAGGTCTTCGGTGGCGTTGTCCGTCGCTTCGGGAGCCTCGGCCTGGATGCCCTGGCCAGCCGCCGCGTCGTTCCCGGTCGCGGCGTCGGCCATGGCGCCCCCCGCCGTGGCGTTGGCGGCCTGCCCGGGGATGACGATGTCCGCCTGGTCGCGGAGCTTCGTGATGAAGGCGGTGTAGGCCGCGTTGCGCTGCGCGCTCTCGAGCTGCGTCTCGATCGCCGCCTTCACGTCATCGAAGGACTGCACGCCGCCCGGGAGGTCGGCGACTTTCAGGATGACGTGGGTGCCGAAGACCGTGTCGACGAGACTGGTCTCGCCCGGCTGCATGTCGAAGCTGGCATTCTCGAACGCGGGCACCATGAAGCCACGGGCGAAGGTGTACTCGCCGCACGTCTCGTTGCTGCCGGTGTCGTCGGAGAGCTCACGCACGAGGTCGCAGAAGTCCTCGCCGTTCTCGTAGCGCGCCAGCACGGCCGCCGCCGCCGCGTGCGCCTGCGTCGCCGACCTGTTGCTGGTGGTGGCGATGAGGATGTGCCGCACGGTCACTTGGGGCCCGGTGGTGAAGAGCTCCTTGTTCTCGTCGTAGAAGGCCTGCGCTTCCTCGTCGGAGACCGGGGTCTCGTTGATGGCCTTGGTGAAGAGCTTGTCGACCGTGAGCTGGCGGAGGAGCATGGCGCGCAGGTCCGCGATGTCGAGGCCGAAGGTCTGGAGGTTCTTAGCGAGCTCGTCCTCGGTGAGCGCGCCGCGCGTGAGGAGCGCCTGGTAGGCCTGGTCGACCTCCTGCGCAGTCACGGCGATGCCGCGCTTGGCCGCCTCCTGGAGGAGCAGTCGCTCGTCGATCATCTGCTTGAGCACGTCATCCTTGCCGAGCGCCTGCTTGTACTGGTCCGGGAGCAGGCTCATCTGGAGCTCGAGTTCGGCGTTCGTGATGGGCTCGCCGTTCACGACGGCGACGACGTCGCTCGCTGCGCTCCGGAGCGCGGCATCGACCGCCCGGATGTCGTCGCCGTAGCCGGGATAACGCTTGTCGAGCTGCGCGAGGGTGTAGTTCGCGCTCGCGAAGTCGCGCGCCAGGTCCGGCGCGATGATCTCGCTCACTCCCTGGCTCCTGAACGCGTCGAGCGCTGCCGCCTCGGTGGTCACGACCGGGTACTCGTCATGCTGCGCCCGCAGCAGGAGGATGGCCGTGACGATGAGCAGGAGGACGATCGCTGCGCCGACCAGGGGCCAGATGCCGCCGTCGCTGCTCTTGCTGTCGGCCCTGCCGTCGCTCTTGCCGTTCTTCTTACCGTTTCGAGAAGCTTTCTTCTTGACCATGCTACCACCTTCGGATGAATTCTGGGCAGAACTGCGAGACGCTTAAAAATATTGTGGTTATTATCGAGGGATAACACTCCCGAAGCGAAGACATAAAAGGCGCTATGGCCTCCTCGCCGTGATGAATGCGAGCGACACCCGTATCGGCGCGGGGTGCGAGGTGATGGACTGGCTCCTCGAAGGAGGCTATGAGAAGGACGTGCTCACGTGCATCTTCGGGCCGCCCGGCTCGGGGAAGACGAACTTCCTGCTGCTAGCCATGGCGAACAGCCCGGCACTGGCGGGGAAGAAGATCGTCTACATCGACACGGAGGGGAACTTCTCGCTCTCGCGCTTCAAGCAGCTGACGTCCGAGCACGAGGAGATCCTGTCGCGGACCGTCTTCCTCAAGCCGACCACGTTCGACGAGCAGCGGCGGGCGTTCGAGAAGCTGCGCAAGCTCGTCACGGCCAAGGTTGGCGTCATCATGCTGGACGGCGCGGCGATGCTCTACCGGCTCGAGCTGGCCAAGGAGAAGGACGCCTACAGCGTCAACCGCGAGCTCGGCCTGCAGCTGTCCTACCTCACCGAGATCGCGCGCAAGCAGCGCATCCCCGTGCTCGTCACGAACCAGGTGTACGCCGACTTGGACGCGGGCGTCGAGGGCAAGACGAAGATGGTGGGTGGCGACATCCTGCGCTACGCGTCGAAATGCCTCATCGAAGTGAAACGCTTCTCGGGCTCGCGGCGCGCCGCCATCCTGCGCAAGCACCGCTCGCTGCCGGAGAAGGGCGTCGAGTTCGAGATCACCGACACGGGGGTGGCGCAGGTTGAGAAAGGTTAGGCACCACTCGTTGGCGCACCTCACCCTCATCGTCGCGCTCTTCGCCCTCGGCTGGACGGTCTTCGGTGGCGGCCTGTTCGCCGCGAGCCTCGGTCTCGTGCAGGGTGCGCTCGGCGTCGCTGCCGACGACCCTGCCGGTTCGTTCGCCTTCCTCTCGCTCGTGGCCGCCTTCCTGCTCAACCTGATCGTCTACTACGCGATCAGCTCCGTCCTGATACTCCTCTACAACCTCGTGTTCCGCAAGGACAAGAAGTAGGAGCCGAAGAAAGAGACCGCGGTAAGGATAAGAAAAAATATGTTTGGGAATCGGTTCACTCCGTCGTGAAGTCGTCCATGCTGTAGGGGAAGGCCTGTCCCTTGTTGTGCAGCCCTTTCGCCTCCATCAGGCCTTTCGTGAGGAGGTAGAAGATCAGCCCCAGGGATTTCTTGCCCTTGTTGTTGCACGGCACGACGAAGTCGATGTTGTTCGTCTGGTTGTTCGTGTCGCAGAGCGCGACGATAGGGATGCCTATCTTCAGCGCGTCGTTGATCGCGTTCCGGTCCGGCCACGGGTCGCTGATCACGAGGACCTTGGCCTCGACGAAGGCCTTGAGCTCGGTGTTGGTGAGGACGCCGGGCGGGTAGCGGCCGGCGAAGAACTTGACGCCGAGCAGCTCGGCCATCTTCTTGACGCCTTTCCAGCCGTTCTCGCGGCGCGAGATGACGACGATGTCGCCGAGCTCGTAGCGCGACAGGAACGCGGTCGCGATCCTGATGCGCTTGTCGATCTCCTCGATGTTCAGCACGCTCAGCCCGTCCGGCCGCGTCTTGTAGATGAATTCCTTCATGTACTTCGTCTTGAATTTCGTCCCGATGTGGATGCCCGCCTTGAGGTACTCCTCGTTCGGCATGAGCAGGTCCGTGCTTGTCTCCGCCATGGTGTTCACCTTCTGTCCTAGTCCTCGCGGCGCCGACTGTCGCGCCATCGCCTTGGCACTCGACCCGGCACCGAGCATGGCCGAAGGCCATGATCGCGAGGTGCCGGCCAAGCCCGTCCGGAGGACGAGGAGGAGGCCGCGATGGCGCGCATCGCACGGAAGCGATCCGAGAATCGTTCCGCGGCTATTATCACCCGCCACAGGTGCCGCTCACGTGGGCGGCGTGGGTAATGCTGTCCGGGAGGGGCAAGGAGTATATAAGCCTTATTTCTTTTCTATATGGCTGCTATTGGTGGGGAAGCGCGCGAGCGGCGTATACACGGGGCCTTGCGGCGTCAGCACAGAACTATACAGCGTGAAGCGGTCCGCCTTCCACTTCTCGTCGAGCGTCGTCGTCCTGACGAGGCGCTCCAAGCGGCGCTGCTCGTCAGGCGCGAGCCGCTCGAAGCGCGCCAGGGTGAGGTGCGGCCTGTAGCTCCGCAGGTCGTGCGTGGTGAACTCGCGGACGGCGCGCTGGACGTGCTGCTGGAGCTGCGCCAGCTCCTTGGTGAGCCGGAGGCCGAGCCAGAGGACGTGAGGGAAGGTGCCGAGCCGCGTCGTCTGGAGCTTCACCGGGGAGAACTCCACCGTCTGCAGGGCCGCTTTCACCTTGTCGAGCTTCGCGTCCGGGACCTCTCCCAGGAATTTCAGGGTGAGATGGATGCTTTCCGGGTCGGCGAGGCGCAAGGCGGCGAAGGGGCGGAGTCGGGAACGCAGCGCTTCGAGGCGCGCACGCAACGGTTCCGAGATGTCAATCGCGACGAAGAGGCGCATGAGCAGGAGAAAAAGTGTTTGGGTAGAAAAAGCTTACGCCTTGTCCTCGTCGTCGGCGTCGTCGGCCGCGGCAGCATCGTCGGCGCTGTCAGCAGCGTCGTCGCCCGCTTCCTCGGCGTCAGCGTCCGCGACATCGTC
>CAZSAS010000007.1:0-14970 GCA_964604855.1 uncultured Methanosarcinales archaeon | reverse complement strand
GGGACAGCTGTCTCATGCGTCCACCTCCGGTCCCTGCTCTCGCTTGTGCTTTGCCCTGCGTTCTTGTTCATGCTTTGCCTCTCCGTGTCTCCGGCCTGCGAGGCGGCTGTGCAGGAACAGGAGCTGTTCGTGTATTGGGCTGAGGAGGAGGAGGAGCCGTTCGTAGCCGAGCAGGACGATGCTGCCGGCGAGCGGTTCTGTCGTCGAGAGCAATTGCTCTTTGAGCTTGCGGGGGGTTGTGAACGCGAGCTGCGGAAGGAAGGTCTGCTTGAGGATGCGTCGCGTCTCCTTGCGCTCGGTCACGACGAGTGTGACTGCGCCGTCCTTGTACAGCGCGGCGATGATCGCGGAATCGTCGACCGCCAGGCGTTGGACTTCGCGATCGATGTTCCGGAGCGCGGAAATCTTGGGCCCCGGAGTGTTCAGTTCCTCTTCCTTGCGACGGAGTCCCGCTTGTGCGAGGAGGTTGCGCGTCAGCTGGTTCGTCAGGTCGACCCGGCAGAACACGCTTTTCCCGATGCGATACTCGTGCAGCAGCCCTTCGTCGAGCATCCGCGTGACCGCGGCATGGACGTGCGGATACGCGGCGTTCGTCGCACGGGCGATTTCGCTGATGCTGTAGGCTTCCGCTTCAGCGCCTGCGGTGTAGAGGGAAAGGATACGTAGCTCTATCGCTGCGCGCGTCACTCCGCCGCCTCACTGCCCGTCGTCGCACGTCACCTGCTGCGCGTCGTCGCCCACGTGATCGTCGTCAATGTATATCAAGAAGCATATGAATCATTTAAAAATATTTTTATCGTGAAGTTAAAATCGATTATTTACTATAGAGAAATAAAATATTTCTTATATCTTTTTTGATACAATACTTTGATATTGATGGAAAGACCTTGCCCTACGTCCCCTCTTCCCAGCTCTCCAGGTACTGCTTCTGCTCGGCGGTAAGCTCGTCGAAGGAGACACCCATCGCAGCGAGCTGGAGCCGCGCAATCTCATCGTCGATCTCCGCAGGGAGCTGGATGACGATGCCCCGGTCCCCTTGAGCGAGGGATGTCTTGCTCCGGACGAGATGCTCTACAGCCAGGGCTTGGCCGCAGAACGAGGTGCTCATGACCTCGCTCGGGTGCCCCTCGGCGGCCGCCAGGTTGATGAGACGCCCTTCGCCTGCGAGATAGAGGCGTTTGGCATCCTTGCCCGCACCGAAGAGGTACTCTTCGAGGAAGGGCCGCATCCTGCGCTCGCCCTGAGCCGCCTTCTTCAAGGCAGCGACGTTGATTTCAGCATCGAAATGCCCGCTGTTCGCCAGCAAAGCGCCGTCCTTCATCAGCCGCATGTGCTCCAAGGAGATGACGTTCTTGTTCCCGGTGACCGTGATGAAGATGTCCCCTTCCTTGGCCGCGTCCTTGAGGGGCATGACGCGGTGGCCGTCCATCGCCGCCTGGAGCGCGCGGAACGCGTCCACTTCCGTCACGATGACACGCGCGCCGAGGCCTTTCGCCTTGAGCGAGACGCCCTTGCCGCAGGAGCCGTAGCCGCAGACCACGACGGTCTTGCCGGCGAAGAGGATGTTGCTCGCGCGCATGATGCCATCGAGCGTGCTCTGCCCGGTGCCGTAATAGTTGTCGAGCAGGTGCTTCGTCTTGTTGTCGTTCACCGCCACGACCGGGTACTTGAGCGCCTTGTCGCGCACCATGGCGTGCAACCGGATGATGCCGGTCGTGGTCTCCTCGCAGCCGCCGATGATCTCGGGGATCAGGTCGGCATGCTTCTTGTGGATCTCGCTCACTAGGTCGCAGCCGTCGTCGATGGTGACGTGCGGCTTGAACGCGATGACATTCGCGAGGTAGCGGTAGTAGTCCTCGTTCGTCTCGCCCTTGTACGCCCAGACGCGGACACCCTCCTTCGCGAGGGCGGCGGCCACGTCGTCCTGCGTCGAGAGGGGGTTGCAGCCCGTGATGGCCACGTCCGCGCCGCCAGCGATGAGCGTCCGGACGAGGATGCCCGTCTCCTTCGTGACGTGCAACGCCATCCCGACCCTGACACCCTCGAGGGGCCGCTCCTTGGCGAAGCGCTTCCTGATCGCGAGGAGAGCGCCCATGTGCCCTTCCGCCAGCTCGAGGTTCTTGCTTCCTTGCTCCGCGAGGGAGAGGTCCTTCACTTCGTAGGTCTCAGAGGAATCCATGAATGATCACCTTCGCTTCTCGTGATAAGTCCTTCCAGGGATATGCCCTTCTACCCAGGCGTTCTTCTTCCCGGACACCCACACCCCACTTTTGCGAGAACCCGGAACCGTTTAAAAAGATGGTGGGAAACGAGTGGCGGAAACCGATGCGATGAAGAAAGCGCACGGTAGGATGTGCCCGGCAAGACACAGGAGGCCCGGGCGCGCCTAGGACCCCTGCTGCTGCGGGTCGTCCTTGGCGAACTCCGAGTCTTCCTTGCCTTTCAGAGCCGCAGAACCTTCAGGCGGGATGCTCATCTCTTCGAATTTCTTCTTCTCTTCCTTCGGGTCGACCGGCTTCGTAGCCCCCTCTCCTCCGCCCGGCGCCTGTTGTTGGACGGGCGATGCAGCCTCGGCTGCAGCCCCCGCATCCTGAGGAGAGGACGCGTCAGCGCCACCATCCAGCGGCTTGTCCACGATCTTGCGCTTGAAGATCCCCTTGAACAGGGGCTTCTTCAGCTTCACGTCACCGCCGGCGACGTCGGCGCCCGCGCCCTGGTCCGCCTCCGACGGCTTCCCTTCCGCTCCGACCCCTCCGGAGGCATCCTCGTTTGGCGCAGCCCCCTTCGGCGCAGCCCCCTTCGAGGCGCCTTCCTCGCCACCTTCCTGCTTCTCCGCGCCCGCTCCGTCGGCGCCCGACCCTTCAGGTGCCGGCTGGCCAGACCCCGCTTCGCCTGCCGCGTCCGCAGGGGGTGCCGCTCCTTCCCGTGCCGGCGTGCCGGCGGGCTTCCCGGCTTTCGGTCCGGCTTCTGGCTCCGGCGCGTCCATGTCGATCGGCCCTGTCCTGAGCTGGCGCTCGATGCGCCGCTTGAGCTTCTTGAAGTCCTTCTCGAGCCCGTCCTTGAGGCTCTTGCTCCGCTCGTCCAGCAGCTTGAGCAGGTTGGTGGTGTGCTTCTCGAAGTCGTTGAACTTGTCGACGAGGCTGACGAACTCCTTCTTCTCCTCCTTCTGGTCGAGCTTGACCCTACTCTTGTCGAAGTCGCCGCCGAGCTTCTTCGTGCTCGACTCGAGGTCCTTGACGATGCTGTCGAACTTGTCGAACTGGCTGAACTTCTTCTCCACCTCGAGGAAGATCGTCTCGACCTTGTCGGCGTGGCGCTCGATCACCGCCTCCATCTTCTTGATGTTCGCGAGCTCGGTCTTCACCTCGTCGTTCAGCGCCGCGACCTGCTCGATGCCCTTGTAGAAGTTCATCTGCTCGCGCATCTTCTTGACCTCGCCCATGAGGTCCTTCATGATCGCCTCGTTGCTCTCGATGTTCGCGCGCAGGGCCTCGACCTTGCCGTCGCTCTTCCGCACCTCGATCATGAGCTTCTCGGGGTGCACGCTCTCGACGAGGTCGACCGCCTTCGTGCTGGCGACCTCGATCTTGCTCATCGCCTTGTTCGTGTCGACGATCATGCCGCGGACCTCGCCGAGCTGCTCGCTGATGCGCGAGAAGCGTTCCGCGTTCGCCTTCCTGATCTCGCCGAAGCTCTCGAGCTGCGCGTAGATCTTGGTGAGCTCGATGTCGACCTTGTCGTTGCCGGTCTTGACCTCGTTCGCGTCCTTCTGTTGGTCGGCAGCGGCCGCCGCCTCCGCGTCGGCGATGCCCTGCTTGATCAGCTCGTCACGGTCCGCGCCTTTCTTGAACAAGCCCATCAGCCCTGAGCCTCCGCATGCTGTTCGTTATCTGCAATCTTCTCTCTTTCATCCTGCGCATGTGAGAGGGCAGGTGCGGCGTCACTGCCGTGAACGGGGGGGTCGGAGAGCGCCGCTGAGGGGGCCTGTCCAGTGCCGCCTTCTGCCGGCTCCGCATGACGGTTGGCGGCAGGAGCGGTTTCAGGAGCGGGTCCGGGAGCCCCCGCGCCTGTTTCCTTCCCCATCTCTATCGGCCGCTGCGCCTCCTCTGCCATCATCTCGACCTCTTTCTTCACGTCCGGCTCCACGAACGCGAGCGCGTCCGCGATCTCCTTGTCGGCCTCCTCCAGCAGCACTTCGACCTTGTCGAAATCCCTCTGTTGCTGCGTCAGCCGCGCGTAGGCGAGCTTGCTCGGCACTGCCCGCAGCTTGAGCTCGGCGATGAGCGGGTCCTTCCCCGTCTTCCGCACCTCGGTGATGCGCTGCCGGAGCTCGGTGAGTCGTTCCGTGACGCCCTCGGTGCGCTGCTCCACGTCCGCAGGCTCTTCGGGATGCAGGCTTTCCTCCATGCGGCGCGTGACCTCGTCGAAACGGTCCGCGACCGCGTCCTTCTTCGTAGAATCCTTCTGATGATACGCCGCGAATCTCTCCGGCTCATCGATAATCGCGCGTTCCTCCTCGCCGTGCTTCTTGGCGCGCGCCTCCTTCTTCTGGCGCATCTCCTCGCGCACGACATGGTTGTAGAGCCTGCTCTTGAACTCAGCCTTGGACCTGCACTGGCGCAAGAGCTCCGCGAGCTCTCGCTCGCCGAAGACGTCCCTGATCCAGTCGCTGAAGTCGTTCTTGTGCTCGTTGACGTGATGGACCCATTCGTCGTCGCGGAGAATGGGAAGGGCATTCGCCATCTCGCGTATCGACTTCAGGCCTTCGCCTGACTTGAGCCAGAAGAACAGCTTCCTGTCCTCAAGGACCGTCTCGTTCATCGCCCACCTCTTTTTCCAGGCATTCCGCATCCTCTCTTTTTGTGTGTTTCCGTTGCTCTTTTCCCGTTGCTCCTTCAACATGGTGCGCTTCTCGGCGCATTCAGCCGTTCAGCGCTGCGATCATCTCCTCCTTGTTCTGCACCGAGCCGATCTTGTGGGCCAGCTCGTCGTTGTGGAAGACCCCACTGATCCAGTCGGCGAAGTGATTGTAGTCGAGCCCGACGTGCTTCCTGAACTCTTCCTCCGGCATCTGCGGGAGGTACTCCTTGAGCTCCTTCACACCGTGGATGACCGTGCCGTTGTCCAGCCTGAAAGCCTGGCCCTCATCCTGGACGACGAGCTCGTCGAGCGAGGCGCCGCCCGTGGCCTTCGCGACCGGGTTCCCGGAGGCTTGGGCGGACGTCGTCTCTTCCTCCCGTGGCCGGTTCAGCATGGTCACGCCGCCTTTCACGACGGGCGTCGGCTCCGGCTGCGCTTCTGGCTCACCGCCGACGAGCGGCGCAGGAGCGCCAGGGGCCTTGCCGGGCCGGGGTTCCTCACCTTCCGGCTGTCCGGCTTCCAGCACCTGCGGCTCTCCGCCCTCGGGCTGTCCCGCCTCCATGATCTCGCCTCCTTCCTCTTCACCGCCTTGCGCCTGCGGAGGGGCGGGGCCGGTCGCGCCTGCAGCGTCATGCGAGCTGGCAGGCGCGGCTGTAGGCGCCGCAGGAGCTGCAGCTCCCTCGACAGGGGCCTGCTCAGCACCGCCCGCGCCTTGGGCTGGCTCCGCAAGAGCTGCTTCAGCAGATGGTGGCACTGCAGCTTGCTCAGGAGCCTGAGGAGGGGGGGTCGGGGATGTTGGTGACGCTGGCTGGGCATCTTCAGCAGGAATTCCAGCAGAATTCCCTCCAGCAGGAGGAGCGACAGACGCGGATTCCTGGGCAGGAGCCGTAGGCTTCTGGGCGGAAGCGGACGCCGCCGGCGCAGCAGCCGGTGCATCGGCCGTCTGCTTGGCGAACCATTCCGGCGGCTTGACGTCGCCGATGTCCTGGCTCTCCTTCTTCTTGTCCAGCACCTTGACAAGCTCGTCCTTCGTCTTGCACGCGGCGAGGGCGTTAGCGAGCTTCTGGTCGCCGACCGCGTCGCGCACCCAGGCCGCGAAGGTGTTCTTCGGCGGCGGAGCCGACTTCCCCTCTTCCGGCGGCTGCGGGTCGGGGTCGAACTCGTTCGGCAGGTCCGCGTCCTTCATCGCGCTGACCTCATCGTACAACGAGGCGAGGTTGATCACGATCATCCCGTTCTTGAGGTTGAGAATCCTGTCCGGGGGGACGTCATCGGTCCAACCCCACTCCTTCTTCTCTTCCTTCTTCTCCCCTTCCTCGCCTTCAGCCTTCTTCTCGGCGACGTACTTGTCACGCTCCTGCTGCGCCTTCTTCAGCTCCGCTTGGATCTCACCCATGTCGACGAGCTCGCGCACGAGCTTCTTCGGCTCCTTCCCGAGCTTCTGCCACTGCTTGGCGATCCTCGGCGCGAGGCCCTCGAGATATATCTTGACCATGTTGAAGTTTCCGGTTTTCACCTTGTCCAACGCGAGCTTGAGCTCGAGCTTGAGGTCGAACACGTCCACCTTCAGCTCCTCGAGCTGCTCCAGGCTGTAGGCCAGGTCGTCGATCTGGTCGTTGTAGGTGTTGTACTGCTCGATCTCCTCGTCGCTGAGCCGCTCGACGCTGTGCTTGAGGGGCTTGAACGCGATGAAGTACGGCTTGCCGCGATTGTAGGCGGGATTCTCGACCATGCCGCTGCCGACCGTCGCCTTGACCAGGCTCCGCAGCACCTCCTCGCCGTACTTCTGCCGGATACGCTCGAGATCGCCCTCATCTCTCGTCCGCATCTGAATCTCGGTGTTGATGTTCGCCTTGATGGTGCCGACGAAGTCGCTCAGCACCTGCGAGATCAGCAGGACGCCCAGCCCCCACTTACGGAACTCGCGGCACGCCCGCTCGATCTGGAGGAAGCCGTCGCCCGAGCCGCCGAACTTCGGCAGCAAGCGGTGCACCTCGTCGAAGACGAACATGATCC
The DNA here is from genome assembly GCA_964604855.1 of uncultured Methanosarcinales archaeon. Lineage (GTDB taxonomy): Archaea > Nanobdellota > Nanobdellia > Woesearchaeales > UBA525 > UBA153. The sequence goes on along the minus strand of CAZSAS010000007.1, from coordinate 8,094 downwards.
TGAGGAGCTTCTGCTCGTCGAACTGCGCATGGAATATCTCCCTGATAGCGTTCGCGACGAGGATGTCCATGTCCTTCGGGTCGAGCTTGTGACAGGCAAAGACCTGTATCTCTCCCGGCTTGACGTACTTCCGGATGTCGATCTTCTCGCGCGCGTCGTTGATCTGGCGGATGTTGCCGGGGAAGCCCTTCGCGTCCGTCTTCTTCATCCCGAAGAGCGGGTAGAGGCTGAGCATGGTCTTGTCCTTGCACGGACGGAGCATCCCGCTCCATTGCGCCGTGGGGTCAAAGACGAGGACCGCGACGTTCTTTTCCAGCGCCTCCTCGATGATGACCTGCGCGCTCACCGACTTGCCGCCTCCCGTGGAACCGGCGACGATGGTGTGCGTCTTGAAGTTCTCGAGGTTGAAGTAGGTCGTCTTGTCGGTCTCGGCGATCTTCCCGACGTAGATGCTGCGCAGGCCGGGCTTCGGAAGCTCATCGTACTCGACCTTGAGGTGATACTTCTTCTTGGACTCGATTTGGTGGCGGATGTAGTAGAACGCGCCCACGCAGAGGCCGATGAAGGAGAGGATGAGGAACCAGAACCAGGTCTTGATGCCGAGGAAGCTGCGCTGCCAGAACGGCACGTCGATGTGGAAGATCGTGCTCGTCGCGCTGTTCAGGTCGAGGTACGAGGCGGTCACCCGCAGGATGTAGTCGCCGCTCTTCGCGTTCGGAGCGAGCTTGAAGCTCTTGAACAGGCTGAACGCCGTCTTGACGAAGATGTTCGTGTCGTAGGTCCACAAGGTCTCCTTGCCTTCGGGGTCCTGGACCGTGAAGAAGAGCCTGACCGGGTATTGCTGGTCACTCAGCATGTTCCGCAGGTCGGTCTTCACCCTGACGAGGTCGCTCGGGAAGTAGCGCTTCTCCGAGGTCTCGACCTGTATCTGCAAGGCTTCGATAGGAAGCTGCTGCCGCGGCAGCACCTCGAGATGGACCGGGATGGTCGCGTTCAGGTCGCCCTCGAGATATATCGAGCCGTTGAAGACGCCTTCCGGCGGGACGCCGAACACCGTCAGGACGAACTCGCCCTTCCCGTTCGGCTGCACGGTCATCTGGGTCTTGTCGACGCTGATGAGCCGGCTCACGTTCGTCCCGTTGATGCGGAAGCTCACGCTCGCGGGCGTCTTCTTGAAGCTGTACACGTAGATGCGTTCCTGCAGGAACTGGCCGATGCGCAAGCGCCGATTCAGTTCGGTGAGGCTGATGATGTAGTCCTTCCCCTCGATCACCTTGGGCTGCTGCACCACCGGCATGATGGGTGCCTCGCCCGGCCCGACATCCTGGCCCGGCCCGACGCCCGTGCCCGCCTCGTCCACGCCTGTGCCGACGCCGGGGTTGTCCTGCCCGGGGCCGACATTGGTGTAGTCGTTCGGGATGACCTCCTCCTCGAGGACGATGTCATGGCGGGTCTCGTTGTTCCGGACGACCGTGACGTTGTTATGGTAGACCTGGAAGCCTTCCTTGAGGGCCCAGATGTTGTGGAAGCCCTCGGCCGTCTGGATACGGTAGTCGCCGCTCGAGTTCGTGACGTTCGTGACGCCGGCGACGTCGACGATGACGCCGGGGATGGGCACGCCGGTCGTGGTGGTGACCTTGCCGTACACGACGCCCTTGTTCGGCTCCGTGCCCTCCCCTTCCGGGCAGACATCATTCGGGTCGGTCCAGAAGTAGTAGCGCGTCGCGCTCTCGTTGATGCCGCGAAGCATGAGCTGGTAGTTGTAGAGCCGGCCATTGAAGCCGTCCGTGAAGTTCGTCACGATGGCCACGAAGACGGGCGTCCCGTTCAGGGTCTGCGCGATGCCCATCCGGAAGGTCGTCGGCGGGTCTTCGCCGAGCTTCCAGGTGACGGTCCCCCAGCTGTTGACCTGTGACGTGCCGTAGTTGAAGCTGAACGGCTGGTTGAAGGTGTTGGCCGCCGAGTCGAAGTCCGACGAGTTGCGCCCATAGTAGGTATCGAGTTCCGCTCCCGTCATGGGACTGAGGCTGCCGAGATCCAATAACGCTGGGTCCACGGTCGTCGCGTAGACCTCGTGCTCGATGTTGCTCTCCATGCAGTTAAAGAGCAGGTTCTTCTCCTCGAGGCTCTGAGCGTAGACGTCGTCGAACTGCGAAGCGGTGTAGCCGGGGACGCGGACCGAGACACCGAACACGCCGCCCCAGTACTGCGTGGGGATCCGGTGGTCGATGACGAGCCGGGTGATCGTGCCAGCCTCGGTGTTGAGGCTCGCGTAGCCGACGAACTGGCTCACGACGACGAGCCCCTTGATCGCGAAGAGTGTCAGGATGAGAAGGCAGAGCCAGAAGCCTGCGCGCTGCAGCGGAGTGCGGAACCTCATGGGGAACCCCCTCCGGCGCCGGTTCCTGCCGGGGCGTAGCCGGCCACGCCCTCCTCGCCTTTCGTCAATCCGAGCCGGCGGGCCATCTCGGTCACAATCCCGTAGAGCGACTCCTGCTCATCCGGCGCCAAGCTCTCATAGGTGGCCTCGAGACGCGCGAAATCGTCCACCGCGTCGTGCAGACGTCCGGCCTCCAAGGCGTCTTGGATGCGATGCGTCAGCAGGCTGAAGTAGCTGGAGTCGAGCGTCTCCTTGAGGCGGAGCAGGTCGGCATAGCCCTCGTTCTGGGCGAACGTGCCGAGGCGCTCGTACTCGAGCTTCGCCTCCTTGTAGCGCATCATCGCCTGCTCGAGGTTTCCCGACTCGAGCTGCGCCATGCCGTCATTCGTGAGCGTGCGCAAGGCATGCAGGGCCCTCTTGCCGGATTCGGCGTAGAACAGGTACTTCAGGTGGCGGAGCGCGTCCAGGCGGCGCACGAGGAAGATGGCGGCCGCCAGGAGGAGTGTGAGGAAGAGGCTGAGCTTCCAGTCGATCGCGACGCCGGAAAGGAGCGCGTTCCCCGTCAATGCTTTCATGTCCTCCAACCGCGGCTTCTTGAGCAGGATCGTCTTCGCGCCGAGCAGCTCACCGATCGGCACGTCCTTCGTGGCGTAGTACGCAACGCTCGCGACCGGCGAGAACTCGAGGGAGAGCGGACGTTCATGGAGCGTCTTATAGTCTGAGAGGACGACGAGGTCGCCTGCGGCTCCCGCCAGCGCTGATGGGACCGCCTCGTAGAGGGAGTAACCCGCGGCTTCGAGCGCCGAGGCCTGGCCGTCAGCGCTCTTGTCAGTGCCGGAGTCCTTGACGCCGTCCTTGACGTCGTACGTGAGCGTGTGCGTGACGACGCTCAGCTTCTGCTCGACGTTCCCCGGGTGCAGGATGAGGGCGCGGTAGACCGTCGTCTGCTCGGTGAAGGCGTTCTGCACGCCCGCCAGGTAGGCGGTGAGCTGGTCAGGCGTCGCGGCGTAGCCCTTCTCTGCGATGATGGCCTCGGCCAGGCCGCGGAGTTCCTCTTCCTTCGGGTAGCTCACCTGCGTCTTTGTCTCGAGGACCGCGAGGTCGAGCGGGATGGCGGCCTCGGCCTCCGAGATGCGCGCGTCGTAGTCGGCCGACTGCTGCGCAATCTCGTCCGCGCTGAGGTCCCGACGGTAGGTGAGGCTGTCCTTGTCCCTGAAGGCGCGCTCGATGGCGCGCTTCTTGTCCTTGATGAGCTGCTCGAAGCCGAGAAGGTTGGCCAGCTTGCGCTGGGCCTCGTTGAAGGAGTCATAGGCGCCGTAGGCCTGGTCGATGTAATCGAGCGGGTCTGCCGAGTCCCAGACGGAAGGCGGGGGGGCCGGGGCCGCTCCGTCCGTCGCTTTCTGGTCGATCAGGAAGCTCCGCCGCTCGCTCTCCCCGGTGTTGCCCTTCCGGTCCGTGCATTCGACAGCATAGGAGTAGTTCGCTTCCTCGAGCGTCGTGAAGTCGAAGCCGGCCTCCTGGCCGGGCGTGACGTTCTGGCTCCCTGACTGCTCCATCCATTGCGTCCCCTCTTTCGCGTAGCCGATGCGGCACGAGACCGACCCCTCGTCCTGGACCTTGAACCGGACGCTGACCGGCGGCCGCAAGACGGCGCCGTCGTCAGGGGAAAGGACGGTCACGACCGGCTTGGTGTTGTCGTTCTGGGCGAGCAGGACGGTGATGGTGCCGTCCTCCTCGACGCTGATCTTCTCATAGTCGTACCCGTACCCTTCCTTGCTGACGAAGAGCTCGTACTCGGCCTGCTTGAGGGTGAAGAACGCCTCTCCGTTCGCGTCTGTCGTCTCCGTGTCGGAGAACGCCGGGTTCTCGACCTGGACGGTCGCGTCCGTGAGCACTGCGTCGGTGACTGCATCCTTCACGAGGACGGTCAGCTCCCTGACCGGGTCGATCCGCACCGTATAGTTCGCCTGGGCGGTGTTGCCGCCGCTGTCGGTCGCGACGACGCGCTCCGTGAAGACGCCCGGCGCGTCGTAGGTGAGGCTCACGCTGCCGCCGTCGACGATGGTGCCGTTGTGGAGCGTCCATTCGTAGCTGACGGGGTCGAGGGCACCGTGCGCGTTCGCGGTCAGGGTCACGGTCTCGCCGTAGTCCGGCGTCCTGTCCGCGCCGATGCTGACGCTCATCCTGTTCTCGACGCTGTAGCCGGTGGTGTTGTAGACGCTTTGGTTGCCCCGGATTGCGACGCCATCGACGAGGAAGTCGCCCGTGGCGTTCGTGGAGGGCAGAATCAGGGTCTGAGGGAAGCTCCCGCTCACGATGGGCGTATAGCATTGGACGAACCCCTGCGCGTCCGGGCAGACCTCGACGTCGACGTCCGCGTCGGGGAGCGTGTCGATGGTGAGGAGCACTGGCTGGCCGAGGCCGTAGGCGCTCTTGTCCGTCTGCAGGTTGAGGTACAGCTCGGGCTCGGGCTTGTCGAGGATGAAGCTGCGCTGCGCCGTGCCCACGTTCGTGGCCTGGTCGAGACAGACGACAGAGAGGTCGTGCGGACCGTCGTCGAGCGAGAGCGGGACGGTCTTCTGGACGCCGCTCGTGGCGACGACGCTCGTCTGGAAGACGCTGTCGGCGTAGACGCTGCAGGTGAGGGACGCGCTCGTCTCGTCCGTCGCGGTGAAACGGAGCTGCGCGACGTCCACCGTCGTCCCGTTGGCCGGCGCATCGATGGCCACGACCGGGTCGTCGATGTCGATGTGCAGGGTACGGACCACGCTGTACTCGGTGTCGGTCGCGTTGGTGCAGGTGATGCTCCAATTGTGGCTCCCCGTCTGGATGTTGACGACGGTGAACCTGTTGAAGGTGCCGTTGTCGATGGTGATGTCCTGGAACTGCTGGCCGCTCACGTCGAGGGTGCACTGGCCGATACCGGGCATGCTGGGCCAGTATTCGAAGCTGACGTTCAGGGCGTTGGTGATCGCGTTCTCTGCGGGCGAGACGAGGTCGATGTGCGCGCTCGCCGACGGCGCCATGAGGATAGCGAGGACGAACGAGAGCAGGACAGGGAGGACGAGCCGGGAGGCTCGCAACGCGGCGCGTGGGGGTGCTCGGCCGCTCATCGCCCGCCACCTCCGATGATCTCCTGGATACTCTCGATGAGCTTGCGCGCGCGTTCATCCTCGCGCTCCTTGAAGAGCTCTTCCTTGAGCTGCGCCTTCAGGCTCTCGAGTCCCTGCGGCACCGGGCCCGCGTAGCTGAGGCAGCCCTTCCTGACGATGCTCCTGATCTGCTCTGACAGGTCGTTGTAGTGGTCCTGGCCGGTGCGTGCCTTGAGGGCCTTGACGAGGCTGGCAGGCATGCGGATGGTGACCAGAACCTCGGCCGCCATCAGCGACCCACCCCTTTCCCAGGTTGCGTACGCACCAAGGGCTGATTGCCGGCATCGGCGAGATAGTCACGGCAGAATTCGCGGATGGCTTCGCTGCGGTTGGAGAAGAGCTGACGCTTGACGAGGGTGTCGAGAATCTGGGCGACTTCCTTCGGAAGCCGGACGTTCACTGTCTCTGTCGTCGCTGCCATGCGCGTGATTCCTGCAGGTTTTGTAAGGCAGATGTAAGACATCCGCATTACACAAGTCGTTACTTCGCGCGATTACTGTTGTTTTGTAAGCTGTTTGTAGGACTCTTGTAATCTTTTCTTTTTAAATGTTTCGTCCGTCACGGAGGCAAAGGAATAAAAGCCGCACCCTTCCCCTCAGAACCATGGACGGGATGAAGCAGGACCGGGAACGGCCCGGACAGCAGGACGAGAAGCCGCCGACCCTGCAGGAAGACCTCGAACGCGAGCTCGGCAAGCTCGGCCTGGACAGCCCGGGACGCGTCATCGAGGAGTTCGAGCTCCTCACAATCAGCGACGAGGCGGCCTACCTGGCACGCGAGAGCGCGAAGAAGGTGAAGGACCGGCTCGCGCACTTCGTCCAGCTCCTCGAGGACCTCCTGGCACCGGATGCCGGCCTTTCGGCGATGAACGAGTGCAGTTTCTTCTTAGAAAGCGAGCATGAAGGGATCGTCAAGGCCTTTCGCGAGCTCATGAGCGTGCTCCGACGCTTCACGATGGCCGACGTCGAAGGCAACGAGGATGCCTACCGGACATTCCTCAAGGAGAGCCTGCCAAGATGGGACATGCAGAAGCCCTTCCTGGCGACGATCGCGAAGCGCCTCCATGAGGAATGGGGCAAGACAGAACCGCTCCAGGGCGAGCACGGCTACTTCGGCTGAACACACCAGATATCTCAAGAAACGTATGAAAAAAGTTAAGATGTTTCTACTTCATGACCTTCCAGAGGCCGATGAGCACGAAGAACGCGCCCGCCACCGGCACATACATGGTCCACCAGCCGAAGGCATCGGGCAGCCACGCGCCCAAGAGATAGAGCACGCCCACTAACAGCACGACCCAACCGAACCACGGTGCACACTTGCCATCTTTACCCATTGACACCACCCCACTAGTAATTCTATTGCGACTTCAGGACTCGCAGTTTAAAAAAATTACGCTCCCATCCGGGAAAAACTTAAAAACAGCCTGCCCAAGCAGGGCATGCATGAACATCCTCGTCATCGGCCCCCAGGCGAGCGGGAAAGGGACCCAAGCCGACCTGCTCGCGAAGAAGCTCGGCGTCCCCCACCTCTCCACCGGCGACCTGTTCCGCGCGGAGAAGCGGACCGCGCTCGGCAGACGGATAGCGGCGATCATGGACGCGGGCGAGCTCGTCCCTGACGAGGTCACGTGGCAGATGATCAAAGCGCATCTCGACGAGGAAGGCGACGGCTGGGTCCTGGACGGCTTCCCCCGCACCCTCAACCAGGCGGCCCTGCTCGACGCGCACGCCGCGCCGGACAAGGTCCTCGTGCTCGACACGCCCGACGAGATCTGCATCGAACGCATCTCGGGCAGGCGCATCTGCGAGACGTGCGGCAAGGACTACCACGTCAAGTACAAGCCGCCCAAGCGGGCAGACGTGTGCGACCTCGATGGGGGCGAGCTCGTCCAACGCCCCGACGACAATGAGGAAGCGGTGAAGCGGCGCCTCGCGACGTATCACGAGCAGACCGAGCCGCTCCTCATCCACTATGCGGACAGGCTCATCACCGTCGACGGCAGCCCGGGCATCGACGACGTCTGGCAGAGCATCCAGGAGAAACTGGGACTCTAGGCGCAAGATATTTATTCTAGTGCCCCCTGAACAGCATTGTGAAGTGGCATCGGCTCAAAAGCGATGAAGATCGAGAACATCATTTTCTGATGGTCGGAGAGCCGGGAACAAAGCCACTCATCTTCTTTCACGGATACAATCTCAACCCTGATCAATTTGTTCCATTCGCACAGCGACTGCTCGAATTCGACAAGAGAGAAGGATACGGGCAAGTGATCCTGCCCAACTTGAGAGACTATCGCGGCAGCGTAGCAACACCCTTCTCAAGTACGCAAGAGTACCTCCTCTTCACAGCGGACTTCCTCTGCAAGTTCCTCGAAGGAGAAGAAGGGCCTTACGGGATCGGAGGCCACTCTTTCGGAGGTCACCTGGCAGTGTGGCTCTCCTGGCTTTTCAAAGAGCGGCCACCAGAGCAGACAATCCTCATCAATCCCGCAATGCAGAGGTTCTACTCCGACAGGGAGAATATCGGACGCGCGCAGGCAGGTCACGCCGAGGAATCATA
>CAZSAS010000006.1:0-15233 GCA_964604855.1 uncultured Methanosarcinales archaeon | reverse complement strand
TTCACGAAGGCGAAGATGGCTGAGGACTGGCCGCGCGTCAGGCTCGAGGGACTGCTCGTCACCGTGATGGCGATGATGCCTTCCTGGCGCACCTCGAGGAGCTGCGGCCCCTGCTCGGGCCAGCTCCGGACCTCGCCTCCGGGATTTGTGTAGTTGAGCGTGACGTTCACGTAATAATCGCCCTGCGTCGCGGTCGCGTTCGCAGTGATGTTGAACGAGAACGTTTGGGTCGTGCCGTTCCCGAACTGGCTGAGTGTGCATACGCCGTCCCCCATGGGCGTGCCGCCAGCGATGCAGGTCGCGCCCAGGCCGATGCCTTGCGGCACGTTCATCCTGATCGTCACGCCCGTCAGGTTCTCGCTCCACAGGTTGGAGATGTTGAAGGTGTAGGTCGAGGCCGTGCCGTTCGTGAAGATCCTGGTCGGCGAGATGGCGCTGGCGAAGGTGCCGGGCGTGTTGTGCACGGCGATCGTGAAGGAGCTGTTCTCCTCGGCCGGACCGTTTTGAGAGCTCATGTTCACCCGCCAGGTGAACGTGTAGCTTCCCGACGGGACTGAGAGCGGCACGGCGTAGCCGCCGCCACCGTTGTCCCACTGCCGCGTGCAGGTGCCGCCTTCGGGGATGTCGCCGCAGGACTGCGCGCTGTCCGGTCCCCAGCCGGGATACTGGCCGGAGCCGTTCAGCAACGTCAGGTTGATGACGGCGCTGATCGCTGTGTTGTTCGTCGCCTGTATGGTGACGTTGACCCAGTCGATAGTGTCGCCCGTTTCGTATTCCTCGAGCGCGTACGCATGCTCGTTCTCGTGCGTCAGGTTGTTGAGGCGGAGGAGCGCCTGGACAATCTCGAAGATCCCCGTGTCCATGAGCTGGACGCCGCGGCTGTCCTCGAGCACCAAGCTCTCGTTGTCACGGAACGCCGCGTAGACGCGATACCGGCCGGGGCTGTGCGTGCCGGTGAGCCAGGCGCCGCTCAGGTCCCACCAGTAGCTGATGTTCAAGATAGCTCCCGGGATGACCGTCTGCGGCGAGAGGTCCTGATAGATCGGCGCGCCGACGATGCTCCAGCTCCCGGAGCTGTTCTCCTCGACGCTGAGGTAGAGGTAGCCGGTCACGTTCGTGCCGCCGAGGTTCTGCAGCCCGGTGTAGGCGGATTCCTCCGTGCCGTTCTCCGCGGATGCGATCGGCTCCGGGTAATGGTACTGGCGCATGTCCCTGATTCCCATGAGCTGCGTCTCGTCCTGCTTGGCGAGATCGTCGAACTGGACCCAGACCGGATGGTCGCATTCCACGAGCCAGTCGGCACCGACGACCTGCGCGTCGTTGCCGGTGCCGAAGCCGATCCTGCTGATGAGGCTGTTCCCCGTGCTGAGCGCGCTGGCGACGACGTTGCCGGAGCCGTTGTAGAGCGTGCAGTTCGTGCCGAGCGTGGGGGCAGCGATCGCGATGTGGGCGGCTGCGCGGGAGGAGCCGAACCGTGAGGCGAGCTGTTTCTCAGGGAGAAAGGTGGTGCTTTCCGTGCCGTCGCTGTCCCCTTGCTGGAGCGCGCCGATAGGGTTGGACGAGGAGTTCGTCGCGAGCCGGTAGGCCGGTCCGCTGCCGTCGCTGCCGCCGCCGCTCTGGGTGTACGTCCCATTCGGGCCGAGCACCGCGTCCGTGAGCGAGCCGGCGTTGCTGTAGTTCCGCTGGACCGTGGCGCCGTTCGGGCCTGCGCCGATGCGGAGGTTGCCGCCTGGGACGCCGTAGACCGGGTCCGTCTGCGCGGGGTAGAGGGGGTAGGCGTCGCCGCCGGTCGCGCGGTGCTGGACGAGGAGGGGGATGTCGCTCACGATCCGCGTCACGTCCGAGTTGGCGATGTCCTGGGAGATCGTGGTGCCGGTCGCGTCGACGGTGCCGGTCCAGACAGGGGTGCCGCCATCGAAGAGGGTGACGTTCGCCGTCCCCCAGGGGCTGAGGAGGTCGAAGAGGTCCGTGCCGCGGCTGTTGAAGTAGATGAACTCGGTGCCGGCCCAGGAGGAGGGGCTGATGATGTCCGTGACGTCGGCCGCGCTGTCCGCCTGGACGAGGCTCTTCGCCTGGACTGCCGTGGCCATCGTGATGGCGGAAGAAGGGATGTTGACGCTCTCCTGCTTGTTGAGGCTGGCCGAGACCGAGCCGACGACGACCGCGTTCCCGTCGTCGAGGCTGAAGAGGTCGAAGCCGTTGCTGGCGAGGTTGGCATTCACGACGTAGCCGATCGTCTGCGGCGAGTCGTAGGTCATCGTCGCCGTGAGGTTGCTCGCGGAGGACGCGGAGGGGTTCCCGTAGTAGACATGGATGCTCACGTTGCCGGAAGCGGGGATGAAGGGGACCTGGACGAGGAGGCTCGTGCCTGTCGTGTTGCAGCCGGAATCGAGATAATGGTCGAGGGAGACATCGCTCGAGGAGAAGACGCTCTCCGTTCCAGCGCTGACCGAGGGGCCTGCCGCGTACGGGGCGCCGTAGAGGACGCCGGGGTCGGAGGCGAGCCAGGAGAGCGTCTCCGTCGTGTGCGCCCCGGTCCCGTACGCGGCCTCTTCCTCGACGAAGACGGTGGCCCCGGCGGGAGAGGCGTCGACGCGCTCGTGGGCGTTATCGCCGCCCGCCTCGGTCTCGATCTTCGACATGACGACAGGGTCGGAGAGCGCGGACGAGTAGGGGATGGACGCTGCCGTGTCCGTCGTGGCGAGGTCGCCCGCCTGGAGATAGCCGCTGCCCGTCTCGTAGAGGCCTCCCTCGAGGGCGAGGAGGCCGACGCCCTCGGAGCCGTGGCTCGTGTCGCCGGAAGCCGTCTCCTCGAGCTTGATGTCGATGGACGTGAGGCCCGCGTTCTGCATCCGCGTGTGGACCGGGTCGGTGTCGTTGAAGGTCTGGACCTGCGCGATCACCTCGGGGACGGCGCTGAAGGAGTAGCCGTAGCTGACGGTGTTGTACGTCGTTCCCGTCGGATCGTCCATCGTCGTCGCGTTGACCTGGATGACCTTGCCGCCGAGGACCCAGGTGCCGGGCTTGAGCGCGAGGTAGCCGATCCCTTCCGCGGCGTGGACGCCGTCGAGCGTGACGGATTCCTCGGCCTTGGCGCTAAAATTCGAGGAGGAGATGTTGGCGAGCCGGAGCGCGGCCTGCGCGGCGTCGTTGATCGTGGTGAGGCTGCCGACGACGACGGGCGTGACGTTGAACGTGACGCCGGGCGGCTGCGTCGCGTTCCAGGAGCCGGAAGCGCTCGTCTTGCCCGCGATGCCGATGGGCGTCGTGAAGACGGCGGAGTAGTTGCTCTCCGAGGAGGCGTCGGCCTGCCCGTAGTAGAGGTGGAGCGTCAGGTCCTGGCCGGTGGCGAGATCGCTGACGAGGACCCAGATCGTCGCTGTGCCGCCGGAGACGCCGCCGAACCAGAACGGCGTGTCGCTCGCCGCCGCGTACGGGTCAGCGGGCGGCGTGGCGAAGATGCGGAGGTCGTTCCCCGAGGCGCTCATGTGGCTCACGACCGAGGCGTCGGTGATCGTGATCTTGACGGGCTCGTCCTGCATCGCCCGTCCGAGGCTGTTCGTGATCGTGACCGGCAGGTCGTAGACGTCCTTGGACGCGATGAACCGCAAGTCGGAACAGTTCCCGTTCAGCTTGCCCGCGGCGATGAGGGCTTGCGTGTCGAGCGAGAGCGGCACCTGGTACTCGGACAGCGCGGCGTCCGTGCCCTGGATGAGGATGTCCTCCCGGTAGAGCCACGACGAGTTCCACCAGTCGTCCCTCCTCCTGTCAGAGAGGTGGACCGTCTCGAAGTTCTTGTACTCGTCGCGTTCCGGATCTGCGTACATCGCAGCTGTCGCGTTCACAGTGAAGTTCCCCGATGGGTCCATGACGATGCCATCCGTGTTGTTCGCGCTAATCTTGAAGACGTAACGGCCGACCTGCCAAGTGTCGGTGAACACGAGGGTGTAGGTGCCGTTCCCGCCCGGACCGGCCATGCCGTAGAGCTTCGAGCTGCTGTCCGGATAGGTGACGTTGACCCAGACTGCGTCAAGGCCGACGTCGTCAGTCACGTTCGCGCTGATGGTGACCGGGTCGCGGATGCCGACCGTCGCAGGAGAGGCGCTCTCCTGCGTCACGTCGGGCGTGCTGCTGACCCGGAAGGCGAGGGTCTCGCTGCTGCCTTCGATGAAGGCGCTGTCGTTCACCGGGAAATCGATGGCGAGGCTGTGGTCGCCGAGGGTGAAGCTGCTGTTCAGCACGAGCGTGAGGTAGGTGTAGCCCTGCGCGTCCGTGACGTTCATGCCGAGCGCCAAGGAATCGGTCTGGTCCGTGAAGTTCAGGACCCTGCCGTCGAGCGGCTGGCTCTGGTCATCGAGAAGACGCGCGCGGAAAGTGACCGGCAGTCCCCGGGTCTCTGTCGAGGGACTGACGAGCAGTTCGAGCAGGTAGCTCCGCGCGTAGACGTCAATCGTGCTGTTCGCGGTCGTCGCGATGAGCGCCTGATCCCTCGTCGAGTTCGCGTAGACGCGCACTGCATAGGTGCCGGTCTGCTGGGGCGTGACGCTCCAGATCGGCGTGCAGTTCCCCGTCGCCGCGCTGAGATTGCCGCATCCGTAGAGATTGGAGGTGACAAGCGCCTCGCCCGAACCCATGCCTTTCCAGTCCTGGGTGGCGAAACGGTACTGGATGTTCATCTCCTTGAATTCCGGCGTCCTCGTCGTGTTCGCCGTGGTCATGTTCACCAGGTACTGGACGTAGCGTTTGCTGGGGCTGTCGATCCGGGTGTTGTTGATCTCCTGCAACCATACGCTCCAGGTCGCGTTGTCGGCGCTGGACCGGACGTACACCTTCATCGTCGTGCTTGAAGGGATGCTGGCGCTCCAGGAGAGGTCCTCGAAGGTGTTCCCGCTTGAGCCGGTGTCGTACGGGCTGCTGATGTAGGTCGCGACCGGAGTGTAGCTCAGGTTCTGTTCGTCGCCAAGCGTGCTCGTCGGCTCAACAGAGACATATTGCCTGCTCCGCAGATTGCTCGACGGGATAGGGTAGGTCTTGCTGCCGCCAGGCGGCGTCCAGCCGAGCTGGGCGACGGCGCCCCCGCCGTTCTCGTACCACTCCCAGACGATCGGCGTCGTCGTATTGAAGGAGTAGCTGCCGGTCGATTCTATCGGGCCCGTGTCAATCCAGGAGTTGATAATCAGGTTCGTGTCAGGAACATAGAGACGCGCGCCGTCGTCGTGCGTCGTGTAGAAGTCGTGGGTGCCGTTCCCGCCGGAGATGAGCCAGCCGGTCCAGCGGAGCGTGACGTAGTCGGCGAGGTTGTTCGGGCAGTCGCTGATCGCGACCGTGCCGGTGCCCCAGTTGTAGTTCAGGCCGGTATCGGTGCAGGTGCCGGTGAGCGTATTGAAAGTGCCGACAGCGCCGGTATCGTCCCAGTACTCGACAAGCAGCCCCGTCTCCATGACGTCGTCGATGCTGCTCGCGCCGCTCGCTTCGGGATTGCCGTAGTAGGCGTAGATCGTCGCGTTCTCATTGGCGGCGAGACTCGTCTTCACCCACACGGTGGTTACGCTCGTGTTGCAGTCCTTCTCGATCCAGTAGGGCAGGGAGTTGCCGTTCGCGTCGCCGAAGCGCAAGTCTGCGCAGTCGCCCTCCATCTTCCCGGCAGCGATGAGACTGGCGGTGTCGAGGGTGATGTTGACCTGGAAGCCGGTCAATGCGCCGCCGCTCTGTTCGCTGAGATTGATCGGCTTCCGCATGGGCCAGTCGCTGTCGAGCCAAATCCCTGCCGTCGTCGACAGTATCAGGCTTCCGGCCGTGGCGATCGTGACGTTCACGCTCTTGTTGTAGCTCGAGAAGTCCGTTTGCGTCGTCTCGGTCCAGGTCTTGAGGGGGCTGATCGTGCTGAAGTATTGGGACCAGGCGTTCACGTTCCCGCAAGTACCGTAGGGACACCAGACCGTACCGTTCATCGTAAAGGCTTCGCCGCGGTATTTCCTCGTCCCGTTCTGCGGCTCATCCATCGTCGCGTTGAGCACGCCGAGCTCTTCCGTTCCTCCGAGCGTCAGGCTGAGGGGACTGACGGTCTTGTTGTACCAGTCCTGCGCATAACTGTAGTCCGCGTCCGAAGCGTTCGCGACATAGTAGAAGTTGGCCAGCTCGTAGCTGTTCCCGTTCTGGAAGTAGTCCGTCTCCGGATAGCCTGCCTCCCAGCCGGCGGCGTGCTCGCCGTTGTCCCACCAGTTCGTATGCATCGGGAAGCTCGCGTTTGTCCCAATATCCTTCACGTACTTCCTGATGACAGCGTAGGCGTCCGTGTCCGCGCCGTTCACGTTGTAGGCCCACCAGCCGGAGCCATAGCTGTACGTCGAGGAGCGGTCTGTGCGCTCGCCGGTGTTCACGTTATCCATCTGGTCGGTCTCGATCCAGGCAGGATTGGAGCCGGTGCAGGTGAAGGTGTAGCCGCCGTCGACGTTGAGGTCGTCGCCGAACTGCATGCCCTGGTTCGCGCTCATCGTCCAGCGCTTGTAGCTCCGGATGCCGGGGCTGTGGGCATAGACCTGGAAGGTCGTGTTCGCGGCCGAGGTCGAGGTGACGGTGATGCCGTTGACGGTGACGGTGCATCGGACCGGGCCGCAGGCGCGCGTGACCCAGTTCCCGTTCGTGAAGCTCTGGAGGCTCCAGGTGTTCGCTGTCCGAAAATAGTCCCAGTACCAGTTCTCGACGACGTCCGTCTGGCTGCCGAGTCTGTCCCTGATGTCGTCGATGACGCCGCTGTTGTCGAGCGTGACGTTGAGGTAGGAGTTCGTGATGAGCGCGTTGCCGGCGTTGAAGGTCGCGGCGAGGTCCGTCGCGTAGCTCGGGCTGGCGTTCTCCTGATAGTCGAAATAGACCCAGAAGGTCTTGCTCGTGTCCGCGCTGACATTGGCGAGGAAGATGAGCTCGTCGTTCGCGTCCAGGAGCCAGCCGGAATCGTTGATGCCGGTCCCGCTCGCGTCCCAGTCGTCGAGCTGGCTCGCGATCTCGGTCTCGTTGTCGTAGACCCTGACGGAGTTCTCCAATGCGCCGATGAGCTCCGGACAGCTCCCTGCGAGCGCCCCCATCGTCAGCTCGACCGGCTCGTTCATCCTGTCAAGCCCTTGCGTTTCCGAGAGGGTGACATTGCAGCGGTAGTCCCAGTTGTAGTCCCACCAGCTCGCAGCGGGATCGAGGAAGAGGAGCTTGCCGGCTGTGGGACCTTCAGCAGTGATCGTCGCCCAGGTGCCCAGGGGGTGGTCATACGCGTAGACGACGAGAAGCTCTCCCTCCTTCGGCAGGAGCGAGGCGGGGAACGCCCGGTCGAGCCGGGTCTCGGCCCCCGCGTCGGCGAGCAGCTTGCGGATGCGTCCGAGGAAGCTGTCGGCGTCGTTCCAGTTCGCGACGAAATCGCGTGTCGTGCCGAGCGGGACGAGGTCGGAGGCGAGCCCCCCGTCGACGACGACGGAGAGGCGCGTGCCTGGCGTGACGGCGACGTATCCCGTCTTCAGCGCTTTCGTGTTCTTGATGCGATAGGTCGCGTTCCTGCGCAGGGGCGTGCTCTTCTCGCTGACGAGCTCGACCGGGGTCTCGTAGGCGCTGAGCGTGCCCGTGGGCGTGACGACGACCTCGAGAGCCCCTTCCCGCTCGCCGAGCGATATCGCCTCTCCCGGCTGCAGCGCTTGCGTTTTCGGCACCTTGAAGGGACTGTTCGTCGTCGTGATGCGGACGGCGTCGCCCGAGTCCCTGGCTTGCGCGATGAGCGCGTCGACGGGGCTTACGGATACGCTGCCGCCGATGACGTTGCCGGTGAGCACCGCGATGGGCGTCGGGAGAAGGAAGACCGCGAAGATGAGGAGCAGGCCGACGATGGCAGCGCCGGCGAGGAGGAGGCCTTTGCGTTCGTCCTTGCGCTCCTTGCGGTCCACGTTGCGTTCGAGGGCCTCCAGTTCGTCCTGGGCCTCGCGGATGAGCGTCGCGTAGAGCAGTCCCCATTCCTCCGAGGTCTTGTCTCCGAGGTATTCCTTCAGCTTCGCCGCCTCGACCGCGGGGTCGTGCCCTGCCGCCGTTATCGCTGCGACCTTCCTGGCGATGCCTTCCTGGTAGCGTCGGCACTGCGCAATCCTCGCTTTGAGTTCCCTGGCTCGCGCGTCCCGTTCCTGGTGGGTGAGGGGCAGGGCGAGGCCTTCCTGCAGGCATGCCATGCCGGGGAGCTTCATGTCCGCCACCTCTGCGCGTGCCGATAGAGGTGCGGCCCCAGGTTCTTCAGCCCGACCTTGCGTTCGATGTCAGCGAGAGGGAGCCCCGCGTCGATGTCGTGGCAGATGCGCGTGGCGCGCAATTGCCGAGGCGTGACGCGCGTGCCAAGAACGCGCTCGCCGAGCGCCGCGAGGAGCTGCTCGACGCGGCGGGGGCTGATGCGCTTGGATTCGCGCGTGGCGAAGAGGAAATGGCTCTGGCCCGTGTGGGCGCTGTCCTGATGGAGCGCCGCGAGAAGCAGTTGCCTGGTCAGCCCCGCGAGCTTGACCCGCCGTTCCTGGCCCGCCTCGCCGACATGCAGCAAGCCCTCCCTGAGATAGTCCTTCTTGAGGCCGCAGAGCTCGCTGACGGTGCAGCCGGTCTCGTAGAGGAGCCTGAGGACGAGGCGTTCTTGGACGGTCGCCTCGTGGTCGAGGTGCGCAATCTCGTCGCGCGTCAGGGGTGGTCGCTGCACGGGTGCACCAGTCGTTGCCGTCTGCCCGAGAGGACGCAGAAGGGCCCTCCGAGTTTCGTAATTTACTAATTTCCGTAATTATTTATAAAGGTTTTTATAATTTTACAGAGAATAAAAAGAAAACTCCAATTTCGGAATTTATCTTTCTACGAAATTAGGACTGCACGCCCGTGAAGGTGACGAAGCCCGAGCAGTTCCCCTTGAGCGGCCGGCCCATGCGGATACGCCAGTAGAG
The DNA here is from genome assembly GCA_964604855.1 of uncultured Methanosarcinales archaeon. Lineage (GTDB taxonomy): Archaea > Nanobdellota > Nanobdellia > Woesearchaeales > UBA525 > UBA153. The sequence continues at coordinate 6,291 of CAZSAS010000006.1, read as the reverse complement.
CGCCGCCTCGCCGTCGAAGCTCTCGTTCCGGGGCGGCAGGTCGAGAAGGTCGACCTGCGTCGCGTTGTCGGTCAGCGGCGTCATGACGCTCCACGACAGGCCGGAAACGACCTGGTAGCGCTCGTTCCCGATGGTCGTGTTGCCCACATCGCACACGAGCGCCAACCCATCGCCATCCGCCTGGGCATAGCCGTCCAGCGCCATGTCGATCTCGCTGTTCCCGAGGTTCCGGATGGAGACGTTCTGCTCCAAGGAGTCGTTCCCTGCCCGCACCGTCCCGTACGAGATGTACGCGGGCACGAGGTCGAAGGCGTAGAGCGGCTCGACGACCGCTTGCGTCGTGCCGACGCCCTCGGCGCCGTCCGTGTCCGTCGCGACGTACGTGCACGTCCAGTTAATGCCGCGCGCATAGTAAGGAAGCGAGAAGCTGCACCGGTAATCGATCGTCGTGCTGTTCACGCCGACGCTGTCGCAACTCGCGCTCGTATGGTGTCCGCTCTTCTCGTCAGCGCGGTCGTAGGGCCAATCGCTCCGGTGCAGGTAGGCCGTCACCGTGTCGATCGTGCCTTGCCCCTGGCTGTCGCTGACCGAGGCGTTGCACCACACGGTGACGTTCGTCCCGAGCGAGAGCACGACGGGGTTCGTGACGTTCATGGCGTGCACCCGGGGGGCATCGTTCGCGTTCTGGAGGAACCAGGAGGAGGCGCTCACGCCCGTGTAGTTCCACAGGTCGGAGCAGTTCACCCGCCAGCTCCAGTTGCCGTTGCCCAAGGCTATCAGGAACTCCGCCTCGCCGCTCGGCCACAAGGCGTCGAGGCCGTAGAGCGTCTGGTTCAGGGTGCCGTTCAGGTAGAGGCTGCAGTTCGTCATGTTGCTCCAGTCCTGGACCGCGTAGCGCAGGGCGACGATGCCGCCACCGGACGCGGTCGAGCGGTTCTGTGGGGAGACGAGGCTGATGATCGGCGGGCTCAGGTCATAGGTGAAGTCCCAGGTCTCGCTCTGGCCGAGATTCGGCGGGCTGACGTCGTCGTAGCACGCGACGCTCCAGTTGTGCGGACCGTCGACCGGAGAGACTGTGAACGCGTTCTGTGCCTCGTGCATCGGCGTCAGGTTCGTCTGGTTGTACGCGCCGTCGAGGTAGAGGCTGCAGTTCCCCAGGCCGTTGTACTGGTCCACCGGATAGTAGACTAGGCTGACGGGGACGCCGCCGCCAAGCACATGACCGCTCGTCGGGTCGTTGAGCACGACGTTCGGGCCTTCGGTGTCGACCGTGACGTTCGCCCAGGTCTCGTAGAGCAGCAGCCGCGCAGCGGCATCCGGCGCGCCGACGACGCTGTAGCGGATGCGCGTCCGGAGCTTGCCGGTGATCTCTGTCCAGTTCCACACGTCGGCAGCATCGACATCCTGGTAGAACAGCACCTGTCGCGGCAGGTTCGCGGAGCCGAAGCTTCGCTGCACGTTCCAAGTGGTGCCGTTGTCGTAGCTGTGCTCGATCGCCCACCGGTCGTCGACGAAGCCGCTCGTCTCCAGATCGAAGAAGAGGTCGACAAAGGCGACCGCTCCCGACCCGTTGGTATAGTTCAGGAAGCTGAAGTTGCCGCCGGAAGCGCCCGCGGTGACGTTCGCGAAGGTGGCGGTGTTGAGGTCGAAGGCGAAGCTGCCGTTCGCGGCGATGACTCCGGGGTCGAGGGCTCCGGTCGGGATGACCTGGACGCGCGCACCGCTCACGAGAGCGACGAGTACCAGCAGGAAGGCGAGCGAGAGGACGGACGAGACAGCGAACGAGAAGGAAAGGCCTTTGACAAGGACACGCTTCGTCGTGCCATGAGAACCTCGACGCACCGGCACCCCCTCCTAGGCGCGGCGCCTCCGCCGCTTCTTCGCGATGAGGATGAGGAGGATGAGGATCGCGATGACGATGAGAATGAGGAGCAGGACGGGGCCGCCGAGCTGCCGGGCCGCGACGAGCATCGGTCCCTCCACGTTGATCACCGTGCTCTTCTGGAAGGTGAGCTTGCCGTTGTACAGCACTTGCCCGGCCACGATGTACTGCCCCGGCTCGGTCGGGTTGAAGAAGGTCTCGATGCGCGCCGTCTGGCCCGGCGGCACGTTATAGGTGTCGGTATCGATCGTCTTGATGAGGCGGGGCGAAGCCTCTCTCGTCGTGATGGTGCCCTTGAACTTCGCGTCCACGGTGCGCGAGCCGAGATTGCGGAATACTGCGTTGATGGGGATGATGTCGCCGGTCTTCGCCCACGGCTCCGCCTCGACCCTGAGCAGCTCGCCCTTGTCCGCGATGCCGCCGCGCTCGAGGACATCAAAGGTGAGCAGGGAAGAGTCGCCGCAGAGCGGACTCTCGACGCGCGCCCAGTACTGGCCTGGCTGGAGCTGGTGCGTGATGGGTTTGGTGAACTCTTCCGTCACGGTCGGGAGGATGTCATGGTCCATCGCGGCGTGCGCCTCCTGGACGAGGGTCGTCTGGCTCTGGTCGTACACCTTGATCGTGAACTCGGGCCTGATCCGCACGTTGCCCTTGTTCACCACGGTCGCGACGAACTCGTAGGGCTGGCCGATCTCGGTGTCTCGTATCTGGACGCCGCCGATGATGCACTCCTGCCGTTCCGTCCCGGAGATCCCGGCGAGGATCCTGACGAGGAACGCGGCCCGTGTCGAGGTGCCGATGAGCCCGCCGCCGCCCCTGGCGACCTCGCCGGTGAGGACCCGAATCCCACCGCGGTAGGTCTCGAGCCGGGCGTCCGCGGGCGGCTCGAGGATGACGGTGAGCTCGTACGGATTCCCCTTGCTGAACTCGAAGAATTCCGTGTCCGGCTCGACGCGTAGCCAGGGCGCGATGTCGCCCTCGAACTGGTAGGTGCCGGTGATGGCCTGTTCGCTGTCGGTCGTGACCAGTATCTTATCCTGGGCGTAGCCGTTCTGGAGGACGTCCTGGAAGACGATCTCTCCCTTGTTGACGCCGATGCCGACGGCGAGTGCTTGGCCGGCCAAGAGAGGGACGAGCAGGGAGAGCAGCAGGACTAGGGAGAGCGTGCCACTAACCCTCGACCGTCGCCCACCGCCCATGAGGCTTCCACACGAGAAGGTATTTATAAAGCTTGTTTTCCGTCTTCTAGTCTTCCAGCCCTTCTCCCCGGCCCCGTTCCGCTCTCAAGCTCTCCCCGGTCCCCACTCAGCCTTCTCCCCGACTCTCGCCGAAGACGGCCTCCTCGTCAGCCATCCCGTCGGGACGGGCCGGGACTCGGTGGCGCTCCGCCTGGATCCTGTTGAGCTGGACGTAGAAGTACTGGTACTGCGCTTTCGCCTTGTCGAAGAGCCTCGTCTCCGCATCCCCGATGCCCGCCGCGATCTGCCGCATCCGGTCCATGCGCGCGGCGAGCGTCTCCTGGTCGTCGATGGCAGCGGCATCGTGCGCCTCGCCCATCACCTGGAACAGGAAGAGCTTCGCGTGCAGCATCCGGAGCTCCTCCTTGACCGCTGCCTCCATGCGCTCGCTCGGAAACCGCTCTTCCGCGTAGCGCTCGAGCGAGCGCTTGTAGAAATACAGGGCGTCGAGGTATCGCGCATCGTCGATGAGCTCCTGCCCCCGTCGGAGGAGGCCGACGAGAGGCTCGGTGGCGCGCTCGACCAGGACGGTGCGGGTGATGGTCGGCGCCTGGACGGCCACGACAGGGCTCGCCGGCATCGCGCCTCCCGCCAGGGTGCCTCCCGCCAGGGCCTGCGTTGATAGGAACGGCAAGGGGGAGGGCGTGGCGAGGGTTGCCGGGGCCTGCGACGCCTCGCCCTGCGGCGCCGGTTCCCCCTGGATGCGCACGTAGTAGGTGAAGAGACCAACGATGACGATGATGCCGAGCAGGATGAGGAGGCCTTGCGAGCCGGAGAGGCCGTCGAAGATGCTTGTCGCGCTGCCGGTGACCTGTTCATCGACGACCGGTTGGGACAAGGACGACGCCACGGTCCCGCCCGGCTTGGGCAGGAGCACGAGGCGGCTCTGCCGCACGGTCGGAAAAGGGACCGTCCCCTTGACGCCGTAGGCGATCGTCTCATCGGTGAGCGTGCTGTAACCGTATTGCACGACCGGGTCGTTCTCGAGCACGATTGGCTTGGACCCGAAGAAGTCGATGTCGTCGGCGCTCATCGCCACGCCTTTCGGGACCGTCTCAACCGCGACGACATCGTTCTCCGGTTCGTTCGCGACAAGCCGCTTCTCCACGATCGTGAAAGGCTGCTCGACGCTGTTCGCGTAGCTGACCGTGACGTGGCTCATCGTGGTGACGACCCTGACGCGTTCCAGCAAGGCGGCCGCTTCGCGCTCATAGGCGGCCCGCTCGCCCACGGCGAGCACCGTCGAGCCCAAGGCGCGCGTCGCCGCCGCGGAGATCGCGCTCTGCTCGACCGTCTCGTCGTACTCTGACTGCTCGTCGACGCTGACCTTGACAGGGATCTTCGCGATCGCATCGTCCGCCCTCACCTGGATCTCGGTCACGCGGAGATCGTACTCGCCCCGGTCGAGGTCGAGGGAGCGCAGGGCCTCATAGGAGCCCCGCACCTGCTTGAGCGTGCTGACGCTCGCCGCGACGCGGTCCGCGAGGCCGAGGGTGGCGATGAGCCAGGCCTTGTCTTTCGCCTGCTCGCCGCTGAGCTCACGCGCTGCGCTTTCCGCGTCGAGTATCGCGCGGTCGAGCCGGTCGATACGGTTGTCCAGGTCCACCTGGAGGACGGGATCGAGGATGGCTCCCCCTCCGCGTTCCTGATAGCTGGCGTAGGCGGGGCTCGCCCACTCCTCGTGGCTCAACGGCCCGACGTTCCCAGCCTCGTCCACCGCCGCGATGCGATACCAGTACCGCACCGCCTGCTGCGTGTCCCTGTCCTTGAAGCGGTCGCCGCTCGTCGTGGTGAGGAGGTCCGTATAGTCGACCCCGCTTTCCGTGCTGCGGTAGATGTTGAAGAGGACATCCTTGCCGTCGAAGTACCAGGTGAGGTTCACGCCTCCGGTGCCATTGACTGCGCGGAAGGTCTTGACCTGGCCCGGCTTGATGGTGTCGACGAGGAAGAGCGCGCCTTCGTCGATGCGGGTCCCCACATTCCCGTCGGTGTCCGTGCCGCTCCAGGTGAAACTGCCGACCTTCTCGCCGACGTCCTCGTCGATGATGACCGCCCCTTCATAGGTGGTGCTGTCCTTCTCGGTGAGTACCATCTTCTGGCTGCCGCCTTCCTGATAGGTGAGGATGAGGGTTGGGATTCCCTGGAGGGGCTCGCTCGTCTTGAGGGTGAGCTTGTAGTCGCCGGCCTTTCTCGGATTCTCGCCTTCGACGGTGATGCGCGCGGTCGGGGCCTTGTGCAGGGTGAAGCTCGTGCTCGTCACCGAGGCCGCGTTGCCGTAGACGTCGCTGCAGCTGATATAGTAGATGTAGCTCCCTTCATCGAGGTCGAGCGTGCGCTCGTGGGTGAGGCTCGCCGTCTGCGGAAAGGCGTCGGGAAGCTGCGCGTAGGGGACGTGTTCGGTGACGTAGCGGCAGTCGCTCGCCTCGTTCGTGGTCGCACTCAACACGACATTGTCGTTGACTGCGCCGCTCGGGCCCGGGGCGATGGTCGGCGGTGTCGTGTCGACCTTGAGCGTGAGGTTCCTGCTCTCGATCTCCCCGTTCCTGTTGCATTTGATCTGGACGAGGTAGAGCCCGTCGCTGAGGGTGAGGGTACCGTCGTGGCGCGTCTCGTTCCGCTTCGTGAGTGTGTTGCTGCCCGCCTCGGTGACGGTGTAGCACACGTCCGCTTCGATGTTCGTATCGAGAGCGACGGGGATGGCGTTCGTCGCGTAGTCCGTCTGGCTCGGCTCGTGCAGGACGATGCTGAGTGGCGTATCCAGAACCTCGATGCTGCGCGTGGCGTTCACGGTCTCGTTGCCAAGGCTCGCCTCGAAGCTGTAGGCGTAGAGCCCGGCGCTGTCATATCCCAGGGATTTCGTGTAGCTGTTCGTCGGGCTGACCTGGCCGCCGTCCTCCAGGATGCGGTAGGAGCTCGCCGGCTGGTCGGTGGCGAAGCTGAGCTGGAGGGTACCGCCTTCCTGGATGGTGGCCGGCGCCTGGATGCTCGTGATGCTGAGGGCGAGCGCCGCGTTGACGGTGAGGGAGAGAATGAGGAAGGTGAAGAGCGCCTTGCTGATGCGTTTCGCTAGGAGCATCGTCGCGTCCTCCTGCGCATCCACTTTCGCGTTCTCGGTCATCGTCAGTCCCTTCGTCCGTTGTGGCCCGTCGTCATGGCGTCATGGCTGTCGCT
>CAZSAS010000005.1:0-16546 GCA_964604855.1 uncultured Methanosarcinales archaeon | reverse complement strand
GGCAAGTCCTGTTCTGGGCCCTCCTCGTCCCCGTCCTGGTCGTTCTCGGCATCATCTACGGGACGAGCAAGAAGCTCTACAAGCTCTTCCAAGTGCTCGCGGCCTTCACCTACGTCATCACGGTCGCGTACGTCATCGACGTGTTCAGCCTCGGTCGGAACTGGATCCTCGGCCTCCTGGTCTTCTCCGCCATCCTCATGATCGCTATGGGCTACTTCCTCACCCGGCCCCGGAAGAAGGCGAAGCTGCGAAAGCCCAGCAAGGCATGCCTGTACTGGCTCGCCGCCATCCTGGTCGTCATGCTCCTCCTCATCGTGCTGGGCAGCCTGCGCACCGGGCTGACGCGCGACGCCACGATCGTGCAGGGCATCCCGCGAGCCATGCTCGTCGCCGACGAGAAAGTTCCCCTCAGGGGGTTCAGCGTCGGCAGCATCACCTACACCAACACCTTCCTCCTGCCGATCGTCAGCCCCGACCAGTACTTCGTCGCGTGCCTTCACGACGCAGAGCAGGACATGCCCTACTACATGGACCTCCAGGTGCAGGCGAACGGCAAGTACCGCTATGCGGGGAGTGGCGAGCCGCTCACTGAAGTCATGCCTGGCGAGACGAAGACGCTCCAACTCGCAATCTCGGGCACCCCTCTGCCTGTCCGACCCGACACGGTGAACGCGACGACGGGTACCGACCTCTACCCGCAGTACGACGCTATTCTCCTCGCTTCCTCGTCGGACACGGCGCTCAGTTGCGAGACGCTCTCGGAGAGCAGGGCGAAAGGGCGCCTCGTCCTTGACCGCTCCATTCCCCTCACCGACTGATTTTTTAATCTCTTCATCCTTCCCGGGCCGCATGAAGCTTTTCGTCCTCAGCAAGGAGGATCTCGCCCTGAGCCGTGCTGAAGCCGAACGGCTGCACGGCACGCGAGGGGAACTGCGACAGGACCTCCTCTTCCTCGACGTCGATGCCTGGGAGCCGGGACTCGCGTTCACCCGGAGCATCCATGAGGTCTTGTTCGAGTGCGGGGCAAAGGATGAGGGGGAAGAGAACAACGAGCTTGAGGAGCGTGCAGGGAGATTCCCCTGGTACGAGCACGTCGAGCCGCCCTTTGCCGTCGAGGGGAACAGCGTCGTCGACGAGAAGGCCTTCGCAGGGCATGTCTGGTGCAGCCTGGAAGCGGCAGGGAAACATCAGTCAGTCTCAAGAACCCCGACACCCGAATCACGCTCCTGCGAGCGGGCGATCGGATCGCCGTCACGACGCTCCTGTGGGAGAATGAGGAGCGGTTCTTCGACCGGCGCGCCCACCTGCGGCCGAGGAACCACCCGACGGGCCTCAATCCGAAACTGGCGCGCGCCATGGTCAACCTCGCCGGGCCCGCCGCACGTGTCGAGACGGTACTCGACCCGTTCTGCGGCGCTGGCGGCATCCTCCTCGAAGGCGCGCTGGCGGGGCGGCAGATGACAGGGATGGATATCGACGAGCGCCAGATAGCGCGTGCCGAGGAGAACCTCACGCACTACCACGCGGCAGCGACGCTCACCGTCGGGGACGCGACCGCCTGCGACAGGCTCGGTGCCTTCGATGCTCTCGTCACGGACCTGCCGCTCGGCAAGAACGCAAAGCTCCAGGACCCGAGGAACACCTTCTCCGGATTCTTCGAGGCCGCGACCATGGTCACGGATGTGCTCGTCGTCGCGATAGACGCGTCTTTCGACCTCGCCACGTGTTTCGGCGAGTTCTGGGAGGAGGAAGCCCGTTTCGACTGGTACCTCCACAAGGGGATGGTGAAGCGGGTCTTCCTACTCGGAAAATGACGGCTTAGGCATCCCGTCCTTCAGTTTCTTCACCGCCCGCAGGATGCGTCTCTCTTCCTGCTCGGAGAAATGCTCGCTCGCCTTCATCTTAGTGATGAGCAGCCGCAGGTCGGCTTCGCCCGGCATGACAATCTCGTTCGCCAGCTCCTCGAAGAGATCGAGCGGGTCAGCGGGCGGCTGGTGGCGGAAACGGTCGAGATACCCCTCCTTCAGGGCCGTCAGCACGTCAGGATAGGCCTCCTCGAGGAGCGCGCCGGCGCGCATCCCTGCGAAGGTGGGGTCGTCGGCCTTGACCTCAGCCAGCTCGTCGCGGATGACCACCGGCTTGTCGTCGTCCCACTCGATGGCCTTTTCCTTCCCGGTCGCCTTCGCCATCTCGACCTACCGTATCCCGTCCAAGAAGTCGTCGATGATCGACAGCACGCGCGCGCCGAACTCGTCCTCGAGCTCCTGCCCCTCCTCGCGGCGCTGCACGAACTCGCCGATGAGCTCCTCATGCGGCACGATGATCTCGCTGCTCAGTTCGGAGAACAATGTCCCCATGCTCGACGGCGGCAGGTTGCGGAACCGCTTCTCGTACCGCTGCGTGAGCGCTTCCTTCACGAGATCGAACGCCTCGTCGAGCGTGTAGGAAGAGATGGTCGTTTCCCGCTCGGATTCTTCCGGTTCCTCTTCGGCCGGCTCGTCTTCCCCATCCTCCTCTTGCGCCAGTGATCGGGTGGATTCTTCGGATTCGCTGTGGACGGGCGGGGCATCTGGCGCCTCTTCTGTCTCGACAGGCTCGAATGCCTCGGTCTCTTCCTCGACAGGCTCTCCTTCTCCGACCTCTGGCTCTTCACGCGCTTCGGCAGGCGCCTCGGGAGTGTCGGCCTCGACCACGACGCTCTCGGCCTCGAGCTCCTCGTCCGCCTCCACGTCCTGCTCGGTCATCACGTCGCGTTCGACCTCATGCCCCAGTACTTCCGACTCGCCAGTCTCGTCGTCGACAGCGACGAGCGAGTCTTCCCTCTCGATGACAGCGTCGACCTGCTCCTCGCCCAGAGGCTCCACGCCTTCAGCCTCGTCGGAGACGTCCGCAACGGCCTCGACCATCTCTTCCCTGATTTCATCCTCGATGACTTCCGCCTCTTCCTCCGGCCTATCATCTTGGACGCCGTCTCCCCGTCCTTTTCCTCCCTCTTGCGCCTGTGATGGGGCCGGAGCGGCCGTACTGCCGTGAACGGGCTGGTCGGCGGGCGCTTCTGCCGCCTCGTCCTCGACGTCAGGCTCTTCAACCTCAGCGTCAGGAATAGGTTCTGCACGCTCCGGACCCGCTCCCGGCACGGTTTCCTCCAGCGCACGGGCGTCGACCGGCGTCGGGTTCTCCACGTCCTCGAGCCCAGCGGTGAGCGTCGTGTCCTCGGCATGCTGAAGAACCTCCTCCTCTCCCGTCGACTCGTCCACCGCGACAGTGCTCTCCTCGCGTTCGGTGACGGCACGGTCTGCCGCTTCAGGACGCGCGATGGCTGGCTTCTCCGGCGCCTCCTCGATGCGCTCTTCCGCATCATAGCCCTGCAGCTTCACGCTCCCCTTCGTCAAGAGAAGACGCGTGCAGAGCAGGGTGCTGATGCTCTCGCCGTCGACGTTGAACACGAGTTTCGCGTGCGCGTCGAGGCCCTGGCTCGCCTTCTTCGCCAGCCGGCCGAGCTCGATCATGAGCTTGTCGTTCAGCTTCTGTTCCTCCCCGCGCGGCCCGAGCGGCGCCTTGCCCAGCTTGCCCTCCTCGTCCCGCGCCAGCATCTGGGTCTGGACGCCGACGCTCTGATACACGGGCTTGAGGTATTCCCGCGTGAGGCGGAACTCGTCCTTCTCGACCCCGACGCCGATGTCGAGGATGCCATAATAGCTCTTCACCGTCAGCTGCTCCGTGTCCGCGCCGGTCGCGCTCCACGCCTCCGCCGAGACGTCGCCCCGCGGCATGTGCTGCACAATCACGCCTACGTTGAGGTTGCGATGGCCGATGCCGGCCTCTTCGCGGTAGCGCTGCAGGCCGGGCGTGAAGAGGCACGCCCAGCACTCCTTCACAGCGAGGAGGAGCTCTTCCAAGCCTTTCACGTTGAGGATGATGCCTTCCTTGCTCTCGCTCGGCAAGGTATGGTTCGGGCTGAGCATCACGGTGACGTACGGCGCGTCCTCGGCCTCGACCATGTCGTTCAGGCTGTCGCCGAGCTCGACGCCGAGGCTCTCATACGCCTCGACGATCTCGCCAACCATGCCGTTCGGGAAGTCGGCGTTGAGCAGGAGCTCGCGCACCCGGTCATACACCCGCGCCCTGTCCGCCCCTTGCAGTGCGAGGCCGATACGGGTCTGCAACTTGTTCTCGTTCACGAAGGTCTCGAACGCCTCGTTCGTGATGACGAAGCTGAGCGGGACGAGAAAGTCCTTCTCCTGCAGGACGGCCAGGTCGACCGCCCGTTCTCCCACCACGTCCTTATCGGCACGATGGACTGCCTTGAGGGTGCGGACGTACTCCATAAGGAGAACAAGCGGCTTGGGAGTTTTTAAACATTGTGCCGCCAGGCCTGACTAGACCTTGCCGCCAGGCCTGACTAGACCTGCTGCGACCCGAGAGCGAAGAGGCAGGAGCTCACGTAGGCGCTCGTCGCGATGGCCTCTGCGGCCCTGCTCGTCGTGCTGGTGTCCATGCTGCGCGGATCGTCGACGTGGAGACGGTCGAGGATGCGGGCATAGTTCTCGTTCGCGATCCTGTGCGGGACGGCCGAGCCTGTCGAGCTCATCGTTGCCAACTGGAAATTGATGAGCGGGATCTTCGTCATCGCGCCCACGAAGCCCGGCGTGTCGAGCAGGCCCGCTTGCTCGAGTTCGGGCAGGGACGCGGTGACGCCCTTCACGAGACAGTGACGCGAGGCCGCGGTCTGCAAGGAAGGCGTGACCCAGCTCCTCTTCGGCACCGAGAAGGGACGGGTCAGGCTGCTCGTGTCGACCTCTCCGCTCTTTTCTGGCAGGGCTGAGAAGCGTTCCACGTCGGCCATGCCCGCGTAATCCTCGTCGACGAAGGGGCGCAAGTCTCGCAGCCTGATGAAGCTCGGGCTGCGCGGCGTGCCGATGTTGACGTAGCGGGCTTGCCCGTTGTCAGCGAGTCGGTCCTCGTCGACGTGATATGCCGTGGTGCCGAGGCCGAAACTGAAGTAGCCGGGCGTGTCAAGAGCAAGAGGTGAGCGTTGCCATCTGCCGTTCCTGCCGAGTTCGACGCTCTCTCGGACAGGGAGTGACACGGGGTCGTCGGGAAACCAGGCGACATGGTTCAGCATGAGGTCTTGGATATCGCTCGGCGCGAGCGCTTTCCGGACCTGCCACAGGCCGTGGTGCTGGCCCTTGGCATCGAAGGGGAGGATGCCGTACCGGCTCGTGTCAATAGGGGTCTCCGGACGCTCTTCCCAGGGCTCCACCTCGATGTAGGTCGCGCTGAAGAGCTCTGCTGCGCTCAAGGGCTTCTCGACGACGTAGCTGCCGATGAGCTCAAGACCGGGCCGGTCAGTGAGGCAGTGGTGTCCGAGACGGTCACGGACGAGGCCCCTGAGATTCGCGATCTTGCCCCGTTCCTTCCCCATGCTTCCGAGGCGGTGGAGGTGCGAAGAACGGTCCCTGTCGTGGAGGACGGGTTGGCCATCCCTGCCGTCGCTCGGCACGGCCCGCGGTTCGTTGCCCGGTCGCAGGCGGACGCTCCCGTTCGCTTCCGGTGGCGGCACCGCTTCTACGCGTTCGACGCGGAACGGATCACTGTTCAGTCTTGGACCACTCATGGATGAAGAATAGTGGATTCGACAGTCGCATTTAAACCTTACTATTCAGTCGAAAAATGCCTTTTAAACGCGAGTGGACTGGGCGTCGCTCTATTTCAGGAGGTGCATCACCTGGCTCGGCTTCTTGCGGCGGTAGACCACGTCCCCGAGCGCCTTGCTCAGGCTGAAGGGCTTCTCGTGGCGCCAGACGTTCCTGCCAACGACGAGTCCGGCCGCGTCGGCCTCGACCGTGGTGTCATAGGCCTCCCTGACGAGCTCGCCGTCCGGCTTCTCCGCCCGGCTGCTCACCAGGAGCCGGGCTCGGCCCGCGCACAGCTTCGCCCATCTGAGACGTTCGAGGTCGCCGGCATAGCCGACCTTGACGAAATCGGCGCCGAGCTCGAGGCCGATGCGCGCCCCGTAGGCGAGCAGCTCGTCGCTGTCGCCGACATCCCGGCCGCGCGGCACGAGAATCGCGAGCACGGGAAGGTTGTGGTCGTGCGCTTCCTCCACGACGGCGCCGAACTCCCGGAAGATAGCGGGCTCCATCCGCGAGCCGTCGTAGATCGTGTACGCGACAGCGGCGGCGCCGAGCTTCATGGCGTGCCCGACCGAGCAGACCTGGCGCGCGATGGGCTCCTGATGCGGCAGGCTCGTCCGTGCGTTGAGCTTGACGATGAGCGGCACGTCACGGTACGCGCCGGCATAGTACTGCGCCGCGATTCCGGGATTGAGGATGACACCGGTGTATTCCCCTTCCAGCGCCACGTCCAGGATGAACTGCGGGTCAACGCTCCGCTGGGTGAACGCGTCCGGGCCTTCCTCGAGTCCCTCATCATAGGCCAGGAACAAGGACTTGCCTTTCTGCACGAGATCGCCGTAGTCCAACCTGCACACCTCTTTCGTCGACGATAGGAGAATCAGCTTTAAATGGTTTTCTCCCCGAAAGGCTCTCTTCCCTGTTCGGCCTATTCCTCGACCACATCGCGCTTGTCCTGGCTCACGAGGATGTCGAGCTTGAGCGCCTTCAGGATGTCGTTCTTCGCGCCGAGATGGGCGACGACGTGCTCCGCGTTGAGCATGCCGGCCAGGAGCGCTTCCCGTACGGTCTTGTCCCGCGCGAGCCCTGCCACGAAGGCGGAGGCGAACGCGTCTCCCGCGCCCGTGGTCTCCAGGACCGTGCGTCCTGGGCGGACGCCCGCGAAGAGGTACCGGTCGGCGAGGACGTGGGCGCCGTTCGCGCCGTCCGTGATGACGACGATGCCCGGACCCGCGCGCTTGAGCAGCCTGAGGAGCTTCTTCACATCATTCACGCGCGTCTTGGTCAGGAGCTGCGCTTCCTCCTTGTTCAGGATGAGCGCGTCCAGGAGCTTGAGTACCGGGCCGAGCTTCTCCAGGCCTTGCTTCGCCTGGTAGGCGCTCGGGTTGAACGCGATCCTGCTGCCGCGGCGCTTGAGATAGCGCATCACCGCTTCCATCGTCCTGTAGCTCTCGCCGAGCATGCTGCTGCAATACAGCCAGCGCGTCGTGAGGGTGTCGAGAAGCTTGCCGATGCTGGCGAGGCTAAGGCCGCTGTTCGCGCCCTTGTAGGTGAGGATGGTACGGTCCTCGGCTTCTGAGTCGAGGATGACGCTATAGCCGGTCTTGCCCCCGACGCTGCCGAGGAAGGCGATGCCCTCCTGCTTGAGGAACTTGTGCACGGCCAGGCCGGCGGGGTCCTTGCCGAGCCTGCCGACCCAGCCGGTCTTCAATCCTTGCCGCGCGAAGGTCGTCGCCGTGTTCGTGCCGCCTCCGCCCGTCTCGTAATGGATATCGTCGATTAGGATCTTGCCGCCGAGCGGGTAGGCGAGGAGCTCCTCACACTCGTCGTGATGGCAGAGCCTGATAGTCTCCGCGTCCGTCTTGACGAAGACGTCCTGCGTTGCTGAGCCCATCGTGACGACGTCGAAAGAATCTCCCATGCTCCACCCCTTTCGACGCCGCTAGAGAGAGACGGTTTTATATGGGTTGCGGTTCAGGCGGGACTTTGCATCTCTCTCAGGAGGCTGTACATTTCGCACCCCTCGGCTATCGCATCGAGATCGGGATTCGAAGGGGCCGCGGCGAGGATGACCATGTTCTTGTCGACGTACGGCTCTGCGCAGTCCATCAGTTGCCGGAGCGAGCCGCCCCATGGATGCGTTGCGATACAGGGGGGCGTCTTGAATTCCTCCTCGCCGGCACGCATCTGCAGATCAGAGACGTCCCATGCGTGCACGTACCTGCCGTTCGGCGTCAGGATGATGCCGCCGGGCCCGTTCCCTTCGGTAAGATGGGCGCTGGGCATCTCCTCACCCAGGGTCAGGCCCAACTCGTACTGCTGCGCCAGGTCAGGATAGCTTCCTGCACGTTCGATCAGGCCGTCCAGGCGCGTCTCGAGGGCGAAGCGCGGCTGCTCCCCGAGCATGAACGCCCGGAAGCGGCGCACGCTGCCGAGGTATTCCCTGGCATCCTCCTCGTCGTCCGCCAGCAACGCGTCCTTGTAGCAGCCGAGGATCTCTGCGAAGGCGAGCTCGTGCTGTGGCGCTGCGTAGGCCCGCGATTCTCTTCTGCTCACGCCGGCCGCGCCGTACTGGATGCCGACATAGGCCGTTGCGGTCGCGAGGAGGCCCACTTGGAGCGAGTCCATGAGGTCGTACTGGCTGTAGGCGAAATACTCCGCGACCAGTCCGAAGATGAAAGCCCGATTGATTTCCTTCCTGTCGCGGTCCTGCACGAATTTGCGGATGTCTTCTGCGAGCTCGCGCGGTATCCATGGCCGCTTCCGATAGGCCTTTTTCTCGGCGAGTGTCAACGCAAGTTCCATGCTAGCCCCCATGATGCCGCCAATGCCTGCTGTTAATGCCGTAGAGCCAAGGAGCGTCCAATTATCCATACCACTCGGGAGTGGAGAAGCGCTTTTAAGTCTTACCCGCCGAGGTAGAGTTCCTTGACCTTCTTGCGCTTCGCCAGGCCCGGCCCGCCGACGGCCGCGATCGCGCCCTGCTCGATGTTCATGAAGCGCTGCAGGCCGTACATCAATGAGAACCCGGCGGCCATCAAGGCATAGATGCTGCCGGCGATGAGCCCGTTCGCGATGAGCTGGTTCAGGATGGGCATCGGAAGCAATGACAAGAACGGGATATAAAAAGGTTTACCCGAGCCGGTCCAGGATGCTGTGCGCGTCGCTGCCCGTCGCCATCCGCTCGAGCTCTTTCCAGTCCGTGCCGGCTTCCGCCATGAAGCGCGTCTTGAGCATCGCCAGTTCCTTATTGCTCACCCTGGCGAACCTGTCCGCTTCGATGAGCGGGTAGGGATAGCCGGGGAAGGCCGCATCGAGGCTGAGGCTCGAGAGATAGCCGGCGATGGCGTCCGCGTCCTTCCTGGTGTCCAGCCGGAAGACATGGTCGCTCTTCCCATGCAGCCTGACGAGCGAGATGCCGATGTCGCCGTCCTTCTTCACGTCCTTGAGCCAGGGCCTTTCCGGGCCGGGACCCGTGCTGTTCGCCAGGGTGTTCGTCTTGCACAGGCCGGCGACGAGGTCATGGTCGAGCAAGGGCGCGAGGGCCTGTTCCTCATACTCGTTGTTCCCGACCAGGGGGCCGTCGCGGACGACGAGGTCGCAGTCCTTGCCGTGCTCTTTTAGGAAGGCGCATTCGAGGAGGAAGCGTGCCAGGTTTGCCGCTGTGGCGAGGCTCACGCCTTCCCTGCCGAAGCGGAGCTGGTCGTGATTCTCAGGGATGGCGAGCGAGAGCGTGAGAGGCGCGTGCGCGTCGATCGTGACGGTACCGTCCTCGTTCTTGATGACGACGAGACCCTCGTTCTTCGCCGTCCTCGTCCGCTCCTTCCCGTCATAGACGGTGGCGTACACGCGCACGAACTCGACGCGCGCCCGCGGGCTGTCGAACACGCACGCGTTCCCCCCGTCGACGAAGCAGGCGGTGAGCGTGGAAGTCGGCGGTATTTCCTCATACTCCCCTCCTTGCTGAGCGCCGTTGTGAGCGGCGGAACGGGGAGTGGCAGGCGTGTCCGTCGAGGCCAGCTTCGCGTTCTTGGCTTTGAGCTCTGCAATCACGTCCTCGAACATGGAGGGGGAGAACAAGGAAGGGGTTTTATGTGTTTAGATTTCTCTAGATCTGCGGATCGGGCTTGTGGGGCAGGTTGGCGAAGTCCCTCTCCTGGCCGCGCACCTTCTTGTACTTGAAGCCCTCCTCGGGGAAGTAGCCGCGCGGCATCGCGATGTCCGTCGTCATCTCGAACCACTGCTTCAGGTGGTTCTCATGGCGCAGCGCCAGCTCGCGGCACTTGTCCCGGTGGTCCTCCATGTCCTGGTTGAGGACCCAGGTGAAGAACCACTTCCTGATCTTGCCGAGGAAGCTCTTCTCCCAGCGGTTGAACGGGTCCCATTGGACCCACCACCAGACCCTGAGGACGAGGCCGGACTTCCAGACCTTGAGCTTCTTGTCGTTGTACATCACCTCGGTCTCCTTCGCGCCGAAGTTCTGCCAGTCGATCTTGCACGTGTAGTAGGTGTAGTCGTTGTAGCGCTTCTTCATGCGCCACCATATCAGGTTCTCCAGCACCCCGTCAGGACGGAAGCGGTGGAGGTAGAAATCCTCGACGTACTTGCTGTTGTCCTGCCAGTGGTTCATGTACTCCTTCTGGAACCACTGGAACTGGAACATGTAGAGCTGGCGGATGTCGTAGATGCCGCCCTTCTCCACCTCGTAATACCAGACGAAATCGTCCTTCCAGGTATCCGGGCCGCGCAGCTTGCCCGGGACGGGCTCATCCATGCCGGAAACACCGAGAAAGGACGTTTATAAATATATCGTCCGGATCAGGACTGCTAGGCACCTGTCCGGCTACGGCAGCCAGGTCTTCTCGTCCTTCAGCTTCTTCGGCAGGTAGTCCGTCATGACGAAGTTGAGGCCGTGCTTCGCGAGCGCTTGCTGCTCCGCGCGCTTCCCGAGCTTGAGCTGGAGCTTGATGGCCTCCTGCCACTCCTTGTGGTGCTGCACGAACGGGTCGTTCTTGAGCGCGTCCTTGCCCCGCTTGACGTCCACCTCCTTCAAGGGATGCGTCGGGAGCTTGTAGTCGATGATGTCCCGGGGTGTGACGCCGATGAAACGGGCGCTGGGCACGCAGAAGAACTCGTTGATGTGCGCCGCATTGCCCGAGCCGACTTTCAAGGTGCGGTAGATGTTCATGTGTCCGTAGAAGTCGCCGTCCGTGAAGACATACACCGGGAGCTTCCGGTCGTCGCTCAGCTTGCGGATGAAGCGCCGCGTCGCCCGGGAGGGCACGCCCTTGAGCGAGACGAGGATACAGCCGGCCTTCTCGTAATACTTATGCTTCACCAGGCGCTGGAACATGCCGGCCGTCTCGATGGCGAGGACGAACTTCGCGTCCGTCTCGAATCGGAAGCCCTCGACGTCCGAGGGGATGTTGTACGCGCCGCTCCCCATCTTCCAGCACTCGACCTTGACGTCCTTGCCCGTATCGGGGTCGGTGTCGATGATCGTCAATCTGCCGGCGACCGCCCCCCCATCCTCTTCCGGGATGAAGCCGAGCTGCTCGCGCTGCACCCTGAGCATCGCCTCGATGTCATCCATCACCGCGTCGCTCTCCGGTTGCTCGTTGAACTTCGCGTCCTCCCAGTTCTTCGAGACGTAGTAGGCCTCTCGCTTTGTCATCATGTCATCCGTCTCGATGACCTTCTTGCTCTCGTTCATCAGGAGCAAGGTCTGGGTGAAGGCCTTGACGCTGCTCGCGTTCAGGGCGCGCTCCTTCTCGCCGCCCTTCAGCTGGAAATAGCCGGCCTTCTCGTCGAACTTCACGTTCGACAGGCTCCGCAGCGGCGTCTTCAGCGAGGGCGCCTTCCTCTTCAGCACCGTGTCATGCACATGCTGCGCGACCGCCTTGATCTTCCTGATCGTGTCCTCCTTATTCGTCTTCGCCATCGTCGTCCTCTTCCTTCCCGGCCCCGTCCTCCTTGCCGATCCTGGCGAACTCCTCGTCGTACTCGACGTTCTTGCTCGCGTCGAAGGTCATGTCCTCGACCGCGCCGCGCGTGTGCTCGAGCAGGCCGAACAGTTGTTCCTGCACCTGTTCCCTGTCCGCCTCGCCGGTGCCGAGGATGTCCTGCATCGCCTCGGCAAGCTTCGGGATGTAGCGTTCGATATGCCCCCGCTTCTTCAGCTCGAGCCCGACGCGGTGCTTCTTCTTCACGTAGCTCCCCAAAGCCCTCCCGGCCTCCTGGAGCGCGAGCTTGACTTCCTTGATGATATCCTCGTAATGCGCGATCGCCTCCTTCGATTCGGACGTGAACGGGACCCAGACCGAGGCGATGTGCACCACGATGGTGAGCGGCCCCACCGGCAGGTTCGAGCCGGACTGCTGCAGCCCGTAGCTCTTCCAGTTCGTTCCGGTCACGCCTTTGGTGATGCCGCACGCGCCCTGCTGGTAGAGTAAAGGAACGCGGTTCGCGAAACGCATCAGCTTCGCCGGCTTGTCCTTGGGCTGCGTGCCGCCGTAGGCGAGCGCAACCTCGACCTGGAACGGGTTCCCCTTGTACACGACGGGCGAGCGGGTGACGCTCGTGTAGAACTCGGCATTCACCTCCTTCTTCACGCCCTTCTCGAGCAGTTCTGCGGTAATCGGACTCAGGCAGTCCGTCGGCGGCGCCATGATCCGGACCTGCTTGAAGGCCTGGATGAGCCTGTCCGCATCCTCGCGGCCGAGCTTCCCGGGCTTCGCTTTCGGGTCGATGCGCGCTTCGGCGCAGGCCTCCTTCGCCACCGAGGGGCTGATGCGCGAGAACTCCGCGGTGAGGAACGCCTGCACGGTCCGTGCCTCGGTCATGCGGAGCATGTCGAGCAGGACGCCGAGCTCCACCCCGTACGGATGCGGCCTGATCTCCTTCGCTTCCTTCGGGAAATCCTCGGTCACGCGGGGGAAGACGAACTGCTCCGCCTTCGGGTTCACGTAGAGAAGGGTGACGTGCGGGTTCACCACGGCCGTCTGCTTGAGGTATTCGTCGACGCTCTGCGTCCCTTTCTGGTAGCTACCCTCGATGTCGATCTCGATCTTCGTCCCGCTGTCCTTCCGCCACTCCTTCTGCTCTTCCTTGATGATCTCCGGCTTGTTCTGCTGCGTGTTGATGTGGAGCTCGAGATAATGCGCCGGCCTGCCCGGATCGGTCTTGCTCGTGATCTTCGCCGCGCGTCCGGTCGTGAGCTGGCCGTACATCACGCTGGCGGAGATGCCGATGCCCTGCTGGCCGCGCTGCTGCTTCTTGCTGTGGAACTTGCTCCCGTAGAGGAGCTTGGCGAAGATCTTCGAGATCTGCTTCTGGACGATGCCTGGCCCGTTGTCCTCGACGACCACGCGGAACCGGTCCTTACCCATGTCGATGACTTGCACGCTGATCTCGGGCAGGATCCTGGCTTCCTCGCAGGCGTCGATGCTGTTGTCCACGGCCTCCTTCACCGTCGTCAGCAGGGCCTTCCGCGGATTGTCGAAGCCGAGCAGGTGCTTGTTCCGCGCGAAGAACTCGCCGACGCCGATCTCGCGCTGCTTCTTCGCCAGCTCGGACGCGTGGACCTTGCCGTTGTTCGGAGCGCCCGTCTTCTCTGAAACCTTTCCGCCGGAGAACGTGACGAGCGTCTCATCCTTCTCAGTCATCGTCCGTACCGCCCCAGAAAGAGTTATTTAAACTTTGCGGCGGCTCAGCCGCTCATCTCTTCAGCCCTGAGCTTCCGTCGCTGGCCTTCCAGGAATTTCCAGACGGTCTTGTGCATCGCGCCGCCGAGGAGCTTCTCCACCGCGCGCTTCGCCACGTCCGCCCAGGCGAGCTCGCCGATGATGCAGACGGTCTTGCCGTACACCGAGATGAAGCTGTTCGTGAGCCGCTCGATGTTCTCGCGGCTCTTGCCGCCCTGGCCGATGACCCTGCCTTTGAGACGGTTCATGCTGTCTTTCGTGTTCGCATAGTCCGTCAGCTTGACCTGCTCGAGGACGTAATCCTGCCTGAGCAGGAGCTGCGCCACCTCGGGGTTGAAGCCGCGAGCGATCGCCTTGATGACGTGCTGGGCCTGGTAGAGCGCGAGGCTGTCCTCGCCCTCGAGCGTGACGAGGCCTTCCTCCGAGTCGATGTGGAGCTTGATGCCCGCGTGCCCTTGCAGCAGCTTCTTCATCCCGCCTTTCTGGCCGATGATGACCGCGACGCGCTCCTTCGGGACGCGCACCTCATAGACGAAGCGTTCGGGATCCATGCGGGATGAGAACTGAGAGCGCTTTAAAAGGCTATTGGGTGCTCATCCTCTCGAATTCCTTCTTCACATCGATCTCCACGTCCAGCTTCCCGAAGTAGCGCGCGACGTTGTTGAGGTCGCGTTCCAAGAGCTCTTTCGCGTTCGGCGCGTTGCTGGGCGAGGCCTGGCTGAAGTCGATGAACACCGGCTTCTCCTTGTGGATGAGGATGTTGAAGCTTGAGAGGTCGCCGTGGACCAGGCCGGCCTTCCAGAGCTTCGCCATGTCCTTGAGGACGAGTCCGGCGAACTTCTCAGGATTCTCAGGAATGGTGTCCTTCAGCTGCTTCGCGGGCGCGTTCCCCTCGCCGACGAGGCTCATGACGAGCACGTTGTCCTTGAATGCCAGGGGGGTGGGGCAGCGCAGCCCCGCTTCCCGCGCGAAGAGCAGGTTCCGGTACTCGCGCTGGCACCAGGCGAAGACGACGAACCTTTTGGAGGGCTTGGTGTGCATGTAGCGTGGGTCGTGCTTCAGGTACTCGTACATCTTCTTGAAGTTGCAGTTCTCGAGCCGGTAGATCTTGACGATGACCAGCTCGTCGCGGCCGGAGCCGCGGCCCGGCGTGGCGGTGAACACGTTCGCTTCCTTGCCGAGCGCGATGGCGCTGAACAGCTCGTCGAACAGGTCCTTCGCCGCCAGCTTGCGGAGCACGTCCACGGTGAACTTGTCGAAGACGTTCCCGTAGATCTTCCATTCCTCGCGGCTCCTGCGGACGGCCATGACGTCCTGAGAAGCGAGCGGGATTTATAAATAGATAAGGAAGAACGGAGAAAGGAAGGGAAAAGGGAAAGGTGTTTGCTCACTCCAGGTCTTCGCTGGTGAGGATGCCGACGCCGTCGCCAGAGGTCGACGCGCTCATGCCGACGAGGAACCTGATGTTTGCCGTCTCGGCGACCGCGACCAGGCCCTTGTTGATCTCGCCGTCGAACACGACCGCGTAGATGCCGTCCTTCAAGGACTTGATCGTGCTCTCCAGCTCGCTTCCTGGGACCTTGCCGAGGATGTTCAGCTCCTTGTCCAGGATGTAGGCGCCACGGGTGCCGATGAGGTCCTCGAGCATCTCCTTGAAGGATCCCTTCTCTTTCGCGCTCGGCTCGGCCGTGCGCTTCTTCGGCGCTGGCCGTTCCTCCCGCTGGCCGCGGCGGTCGTCACGCGGCGCCCGTTCGCCGCTGCGCTTGTCATCGCGGCGCTCTTCCCGTTGCGGGCGTTCCTCGCGCCGCGGCGCGCGTTCCGCCCTCCCGTTGCTCTCCATCTTGTACTGCTCCGCAGCGACGCGGCTGCGCAAGGCTTTGTGGATCTCCTTCTTGGCGAGCTCTTCCACTTCTTTGCCGTCGGGGGCCTTCGTGATGAAGTCGATCTCCGCGATGGCCTGGAGCTCCTTGATGATGAGGTCGCCGCCCCTGTCGCCGTCGACGAACACCGTGACGACCTTCTGCTTGCAGAGGTCGGCGATGCTCGGCGGCATGCTCGTCCCGTTGATGGCGATGGCGTTCTTGAAGCCGTGCTTGAGGAGGTTGAGCACGTCCGCGCGCCCCTCGACGATAGTGATCTCGTCGCTCTCGTCGACGGCCGGGCCTGCAGGGAGCCGTTCCCGGCCCCACTCGGTGATCTCCATGACGCGGACGCTCGTCGCGACCTCGTCGGCGAGTTCCTGGCTGTCCGGCATGACGCCGTCCATGAGGTTCTTGAGCAGCTCCTTGGCGCGTTCGATGACGAACTGGCGCTTGCTGATCCTGATGTCCTCGATGTTCTGGACCCTGATGCTCGCGTTGCACGGGCCGATGCGCTGGATGATCTCCAGCGCGGCGCCCACGATCGCGGTCTCGGACTTGTCGAGGCTGCTCGGGACGACGATCTCGCCCGAGGTCTTGCCGCCTTTCGTGTTCACGTTGACCTCGATGCGGCCGATCCTGCCCGAGCGTTGCAGCTCGCGCAACTCCAGGTCTGCGCCGAGCAGGCCTTCGGTCTGCCCGAAGATGGCGCCGATCACGTCGGGCCGGTCGACGACGCCGTCGATGCTGATAGTGGAATTGATGATGTATTTCGCTGATATCTGTGCGATTTTCGCCATTGCTGACACCTTTCTTCTGCTTATCCACGGAAGAAGACGCTCACGGCACTGGCCGCTCCGATGCGTGCCGGTGCCGATGGAAAGTGTTTCGGCGAGGACCTTGTCCTCGAGGAACGTGAATGATGTGAGCGTTTCCTTTCGTGACTATCGGTGATGATGAGTTGCCGCCCGGAGCACTAACCCCCGGGTTCATAGCTTGGCGTTCGCCGTCAGCTCCCCAAGGTACTCTCGTGCCGGGCTGCTTCGTCCGTTAGTGTCTCCCAGTCATCGCCAACGCCGAAACGCTGCTCGTGAAAGGACCCATTCGGGCGATGCGCTGAGGGAACAATGGTGCTTATATAAAGCTTTGGTCGGGCGTCCGGGAAATAAGTTTCAATATGGAAACGAATGTGGCGTCCTCTGGGCACAAATTCCCTACTATATAGAAAATACAGAGAAAACAGGCCTCTTCGGAACTTCTTTCTTACCATATGGAAATCATATCTTCTCCGGAGCGCCGTCTGCAGGACGATTTCTGCCCCTCCCCTCGCAGAAGGTTTAAAAGTGGT
>CAZSAS010000004.1:0-17358 GCA_964604855.1 uncultured Methanosarcinales archaeon | reverse complement strand
CAGAGTTTGCTCGGAAGCCGAGCGTCTCGGTCACGTAGGTGTAG
The DNA here is from genome assembly GCA_964604855.1 of uncultured Methanosarcinales archaeon. Taxonomy (GTDB): domain Archaea; phylum Nanobdellota; class Nanobdellia; order Woesearchaeales; family UBA525; genus UBA153. The sequence goes on along the minus strand of CAZSAS010000004.1, from coordinate 17,314 downwards.
ATGGTGCCGACCGTGCAGATATGTACCTCTCCACCCCTCTTGAAGAGGTGGACCCCGCTGCTCGCGAGCTTCTTCCGCTTCCCCTTGTCGAAGGTCCAGACCGTGCTGCACTCGCCGTCGCCGTGCCCGTCGATGGTGAAGACGAGCGCTTTCTCCCGGCTGAACGGGGAGAAGTAGTAGGCAGTGACGGCGTGGCATTCGTGATGGTCGGCGAAGTCGACGGTAAAGTCCCGGAGGTACGGGTCGAGGGTCTCGGTGATGAGGCGACGCATGAACCGCTCGTTGTTCTCGGGCGTGTTGCGCACGGCGTAGAGGCCGATGATCCACCCGAGGAACTCGCCGAAGCCCCGTCCCTTGTTCTTGAGGAGATAGTCGAGGACGAAGCGGGCCTTGCCGAACAGGCTCCTGTTCCGTCGCCGGATGGCCGCGACCTCCTTGATATAGCGGGGCCTGTACATCCTGAGCAGGGCGCCGAAGAGCTTCCATTGGTAGTAGGAGCGCGCCATGGCCTCGATGCAATAGTCGTCCTTCTGCGAGAAGTCGGAGAAGGAGTGCACGACATGGTAGGTCCTGTCCTTCGGGAAGCGTTCCGGGAAGGCCTTGAGCACCGGCCCGATGTGATAGGCGTCATGCTTGACGCGCGTGACGCGTTCGGTGCTCATGCCGAACGCTTCCTTCCTGGCCGGGTCGAGGAGGAAGACCGCGCTGTCGTGGTCGAAGAACTTGGTGCCGAGGATGAGCGGGGTCCTGCCTTTCCCTTTGCGCCGTGCCACGGTCTTCGCCGCGCTCTCAGCCCCCGCTTTCGTTGCCTTCACGCTCTTCGTCATCTTGGCGCTTCTCTCCCGAGCGTTTCTTTTCCGCGTCAAGGCTGTCCGTTTCGTCGCCACTTCGCACCGACCGATGCTGCTGTTCCTGAGCAGTTTATAATTATTGCGGAGAGAGGCGACTCAGCCTTTTCAGGGCAGAGGAAGAGGTCGGGCAAGGAAGAGAAAATATAAAAGAGAAAAGGTAGGACAGCGAGCCGTGGTTCCCGCGCAGAAACGCAGTACCGCACAGCACGTGGGCGCGCTTGACTTCCGAGTTCGAAAAGGGATCGGGTAGTACCACGCCGCTATGGCCGTCCTGGCATGCGAGAACAGGGTTTCATTTATAAAGCTTGCCGTTCATCGGGCGGCCCTGCACTCAATGCCGCGGCTTGCCGTGCTTGTACTTGCGGGAACGTCTCTTCCAGGCTTCACTCATCTTCTGGCGCATCCTCCGCCGCGCGACGGGGATGGCTATCAGGAGCACGACGATGACGAGGAGGCCGATGAGCAGGAAGCGGACCTTCTTGTAATTGTAGGGGAGGTAGGGGATGATGCCGAGGTTGTAGTGCAGCTGGCTCACCGCTAGGTCGGGGTAGGGTATCTTGGGCGGCGCGAACCCGCCGTGGAAGCTGTTCACGCCGAACACGAACTGCTCGTACAGCGGCTTGAGGTTCTTCTCCTCGACATACTCCCGATGGTTGTGCAGCTCGACCACGCCGAGATACTTCCCGTTCTCGTCCTGGTAGGTGCGGTTGTAGCTGGTGTCGAACAGGACCCACGAGCCGTTCACCTTCACCTCGCTCACCGCGTGCGTCGCGTCCCACGACGCCAAGGCGACGTGCCGCACCTCGTAGCCGAGGCTCTGGGCCATGAGCTCGAACACGTAGCTCCGGTCGTAGCAGAGTCCCCATCCGCGGCCGATGATCGCCAAGGGGCCATGGTCCGCCCGCTCGGAGACATAGCCCTCCGGCACGTCGAAGGCGAGCTCGCGCGCCTGCCAGTGCAGCAGGGCGAGGAGCTCGGGCATGCCCTTTCCCGCACCCGCAGTCACGTTCATCGACAGCTCTCGCAAGGCACGCTGCTGCCCGGGGTCGAGGTCGTTGTAGTACTTGGTCGACTGCGCCACGTTGAAGATGAGGAAGAGGACGAGCACGACGATGACGATGGCGATGGTCCTGACGCGCTTGGGTTCCATGCCAGAAAGGACGGCCTTCCGGTTTAAATGGATGACGCTGCACGCGCAGCCTCTCCACCGCCCAGGAATTGGCTGCATCCGGGAATCGGCCCTGTGAACAGGCTCCAGGAACTAGCTTCATAATCTTTATAAGAGCCGCGGCGCATCGCCAAGGCATGAGAATCAGCGTGTTCGGCACGGGCTATGTCGGCCTCGTCTCCGGCGTCTGCTTGGCCGACCTGGGCAACGACGTGCTCTGCGCGGACGTGGACAGCGCGAAGATCGCGCTCCTCGAGCGCGGCGGCAACCCCATCTACGAGCCTGGCCTGCAGGAACGGCTCGAGCGGAACAAGCGGGAAAGCCGCCTCGCCTTCACCACCGACCTCAAGCTCGCCGTGGAAGCGAGCGAGCTGCTCTTCATCAGCGTCGGCACGCCCGCCTCGAAGGGCGGCAGCGTCGACCTCAGCTACGTCGAGAACGTCGCGCGCACCATCGGCCGCCACCTCGACCATGACGCGGTCATCGTGGACAAGAGCACGGTGCCCGTCGGCACCGCCGGGAAGGTCCGCACGATCATCGGGCAGGAGCTCGAGAAGCGCGGCAAGAAGCACCAGTTCAGCGTCGTGAGCAATCCAGAATTCCTCCGCGAAGGAGCAGCCGTGTACGACTTCCTCAACCCCGACCGCGTCATCATCGGGACCGAGACGGGGGACGGGCGTGCCCGCCACGTGATGGAAAAGCTCTACAAGAGCGTGACGCGCACCAACCGGCCGATCCTCTTCACGGACCTGAAGAGCGCAGAGCTCATCAAGTACGCGAGCAACGCCATGCTCGCGACGCGCATCAGTTTCGTCAACCAGCTCAGCCGCTATTGCGAGAGCGTGGGCGCGGACATCACCGCGGTCAGCCGGGGACTCGGCCTGGACACGCGCATCGGCGCCCGCTTCCTGCACGCGGGCATCGGCTACGGCGGGAGCTGCTTCCCCAAGGACGTGCAAGGGCTCATCACGAGCGTCAAAGAGGCGGGCTGCGACGCGGGCATCTTCGAAGCGGTGCACGCGGCCAACGAGGCCCAGAAGCGGAGCCTCTTCCCCAAGATAGAGCGCGCGCTCGGTGCGGTGAAAGGGAAGAAGGTCGCGGTCTGGGGCCTGAGCTTCAAGCCCAAGACGGACGACGTCCGCGAGGCGCCCAGCCTCGTCATCGTCCCCTGGCTGCTCGAGCACGGAGCGACGGTGCAGGCCTTCGACCCGAAAGCGACGGAAGGCTTCAAGCGGGAGCTCGGCGACGGCAAGCCGAGGAAGGGCATCTCTTATGCCGGGAATCCCCACGACGCCCTCGAAGGGGCTGACCTCCTGCTTCTCCTGACGGAGTGGGACGAGTTCCGCAATCCTGACTGGGAACATGTGAAGAGGCTCATGCGCAAGGCGTGCATCATAGACGGTAGGAACATCTGGCTCAGCTACCGCGGAGATCTCGAGAGGTTCGGTTTCAGCTACCGCGGCGTCGGGGTCGCGGATGGCGATCGGATTGATGGTAATCTGATTGACGATAATCAGATTGATGGCGATTGAATAGGCGTTCCCAAGCAGCGCCGATCCTATCCATCGAGAGACGCCGCAGCACCGCTTTCCGCCCGGCACGCCCGACCCGCCGCCGCAATCCTGCGTCGCGCCGGAGCCGCGCCAGGACTGCTGGCAGGGTCTTCCTGTTCACGATGAAGCCTTCCTTCTCGCTCGTGATGATCTCGCGCATCGCACCGACATCGTTCGTCACGACCGGCAGGCCGGCCGCCATCGCCTCGAGCACGGCCATGGGCATGTTGTCGTGGCTCGACCAGTAGAGGAAGAGGTCGGCATGTGCGAGCTCGCCCGGGATGTTATGGCTGAATCCGCGGAGCGCGACCCGTACCCCGCTCGCGAGGCGCATCCGCGAGAGGCGCTCGCGGACATGCCGCAGGAACGTCCCGTCGCCGAAGATGTCGTACGCGACCTCCCCTTCCGGTCCACGCAACGCCCTGACGAGCGTCAGGACGCCTTCCGCCTTGTCCTTGAACGAGAAGTTCGTGACCGTCACGAAGCGGAGCGGACCGCCATGAGACAGGCCATCATGAGGCTTCTTCCTTCCCTCGTCGGGCACCACGCCGTTCGGGATGACGATCGCGTCATCCAGCTCCAGCAGTCCCTTGAGGAAACGCGACTGCACCACCACCGCATCGGCCACGCGCACAGCGAGGGGATAGAGGAATGCCAGCGGGTTCCGCACGAGATGGCGTTCCTTCCGGAAATCGCCGTGCACGTTCAGGATGTAACGCCGTGCGCCGAAACGGAAGGGCAGCGGGAGGAGGCTGATGATGATATCCTTCCGTTCGAAGAGCATGGAGAGCAGTGTGGCGGGCACGGTGTGGCGCAGTCGGACCTCATATCCCCTGCCGGTCAGGTACTCCTTGAGGAGACGGTGCTGCGCGAGCGGGCCGCCGAAACGGCACGAGTAGATCGTAACGCGCTCGGCCATCCCTGGCTTCGCTGCAGGCCCCATGCTCACACCTTGTAGAATCCCTTGTACCACTCGACGAACCGCTGCACGCCTTCCGTGACGCTCGTCTTCGGGTCGTGGCCGAGCAGCCGCTTCGCCTTGCCGATATCTGCGCTCGTCGCCTTGACGTCTCCCGGCTGGAGCGGAAGGAGCGTACGCTGCGCTTCCTTGCCCAGGGCGGCTTCGAGCGCCTCGATGTACGCATTCAGCGAGACCGATTCGCCCCGTGCCAGGTTGATGAGTTCGTAGCCCTCGCACCTGTCGATGGCTGCCAGGACGCTCGGGGTGATGTCGTCGATGAAGGTGAAGTCGCGTTCGTGCTCGCCACGATTGAACACCTCGATGGGTTCGCCAGCGAGAATATTCTTGGTGAACGTGAAGAGCGCCATGTCCGGCCGCCCCCACGGCCCGTAGACCGTGAAGAAGCGCAGGCCGATGCAATTGATGCCGTAGAGACGGTGATAGGCGTACGCGAGGACTTCGCCGTACTTCTTCGTGGCCGCGTAGACGCTGATTGGCGTGTCCACCCTGTCCGACTCGCTGAACGGCAGCTTCTCGTTCCCCCCGTAGACGCTGCTGCTGCTCGCGAAGACGAAGTGCTTGACCCCCTTGTGACGACACGTCTCAAGCAAGGTAAGCGTGCCCTTATTGTTCGTCTCCTCATACGCGAAAGGATTCTCGAGGCTGTACCGGACGCCGGCCTGCGCCGCGAGGTGGCAGACCCTGTCCGGCGTGTGCTCGTCGAAAGCCTTCGCCACGGCCTCCTTGTCCGAGACATCGGCCCGGAGGAAGATGAAGCGCCCGGCGCCGCCACCCCCTTCTCGGGCTTTCCCGTCCGCGGCCTTCTCCAGCTCCGCGAGCCTGGCCTCCTTGAGCGAGACGTCGTAGTAGTCGGAGAGGTTGTCGACCCCGACCACGTCGTCGCCGCGTTCCAGCAGCGCCTTGGCGACGTGGAAGCCGATGAAGCCGGCAGCGCCGGTCACGAGGATTCTCATCGGGGAACGCATCCCGAAACGGGCTTATAAAGGTTATGAAGCTAGTTCCACGGCTCAACGCTCGACGAGCCGCGCGGTCTGCTCCAGCTCTGCACGGGCGAGATGCCGGGATTCCTCGAGCCCGAAAAACCCGTCCTTGTCGATGTTCGCTTGCAAGTGCTCATACAGCGACCGAAACACTTCCTCGCTCCGTTGAAGTTCTGTCTCGACGCCGACGACTGTGAAACGCCAGAGCTTGTCCGCGTCCCGCATGACCATGTCTTCCGGCGAGTAGGAGCCTTTCCGCGTGTCGTGCTGCGAAACGATCTCGATGATGTGTGTGATGCGCTCTTCCGGATACACGAGTCTTGTCAGGATTCCCTTCGCAAGCTTGACCCCTGCTTCCTGATGGAGCCGCCGGATCCGCGCGTCTTGCTTCTTCAACTCCTCAGGGTCATTGAACAGGTTGAGGTCGGCTTGACTGAGTGCGCTCCACCCCACGTCGTGCAGGATGGCGGCGGGGATGACGATGGCCCTCTCTGCTGTGACGTAATCGAGCAGTTGCAGGGCGAAGTAGGTGACGTACTCCGCATGCCCGACATCCAGGCGCTTGTCCTGGTAGGGGAGCGCCGCATCCCAGATGGCCAATTCTTCGGGCTTCAGGCGAGGCTTGATGTTCACGCCCTGGCCGGAACGGTCCCATGCGGTCATGTCTATGGGCGTGTAGGCGGAGAGGGGTTTTTCCATTCTTCCATCATTCCTCACCCGCGATGACGCGCTGCATCACCTTGATGTTGTAGCAGCGCTCGTCGTCCACGATCCTGCCGTCCTCGAAGGCCTGTTTCAGGTCCTGGATGGCCTCGCGCACCGTGTGCTCGTTCTTGAAGCCGAGATCCTCCTCGATCCTCTTCGAGCAGACATGGTAGGAACGGATGTCATCCGTGGGCACGACCTCGACGTCGACGTCGCCGATCACCTCTCTCACGAGCGCGGCGATCTCCTTCACCTTGAGATTCTCGTAGCCCGCGTTGTAGACCTTGCCGTCGATCTTCTCGAGCGGCGCCTCGAGCAGGAGCTCGTACACGCGTACCATGTCGGTGATGTGGATGTTCGGCCGGAGCTGCTCGCCGCCGAACACCTTGATCCTGCCCTTGTTGAGCGCGTAGTTCGTCAGGATGTTCACGACGACGTCGAGGCGCTGCCGCGGCGAGTAGCCGCACACGGTCGAGGGGCGAACCACGACCGCCTTGAACTTAGCGTTCCGCGCACCGAGCAGGTGCCGCTCCACCGCGACCTTGAGCTCGGAATACTGCGTGAGTGGCTCGAGCTCGAGGTCCTCGGTCACGTTCGGCTCTTCCTTGATGCCGTAGACGCTCGAGGAGGAGGCGTAGATGAAGCGCGTCACGCCAGCCGTCTTCGCGAGATCCACGACCTGGAGCGCGCCGTCGTGATTCACGGCGTGCGTGTAGTCCTTGTCGAGCTCGCTGCTCGGGTCGTTCGAGAGGCAGGCGAGGTGGATGACGCTGTCCACCCCTTCGAGCGCATTCTTCACCGTCTCCGCCTCGCGCATGTCTCCCGACACGACAGTGAGCTTTTTGTTTCCTGCGACGCCGATAGCCTTGAGGAACGCTTCTTCAGAGTCCCAGAACCAGAAGGTGTCGAGCACCGTGACCTCGTAGCCCTTCTCGAGCAGACGCGGCACGAGGACCGCGCCGACATAGCCGGCGCCGCCGGTGACCAGGATGTGTCTGTTCTCCATATGCGCATCACGTCGTTTTTTCTTCGTGTTCTTGCTTTTCGTCGCCCAAATACGCGAACCATTCCTTCGTCGCCTGCTCGATGCTGGCCTCGTCCCACACCGGGGTGTCGCGCCAGTACTCGATGTTGTCCAGCATGGCCTTGACGCCCTGCTCGAATGAGACCTCAGGCTTCCAACCGAGCAACCTCGTCGCCTTGGCCGTGTCGGCGTGCGTCGCGTCCGGCTCGCCCGGCCGTTTCGGGATGTGCACGACGGGGCCGCCGATGAGCTCCGCGAGGCGGTTCACGCTCTGCGGCTTGCCCGTCCCGATGTTGAGCGCCTCGCCGTCCAGGTCGCTCTCCGCCGCCATGAGGCACGCCCTCGCGATGTCCGTGACATAGGTGAAGTCCCGTGTCTGCTCGCCGTCGCCGACGATGGTGAGCGGCTTGCCGTGGAGCTTCTGCGAGAGGAAGACCTTGAAGACCGCGCCGTACGTGCTGTTGGAGCGCGCCCGCGGCCCGTACACGTTGAAGAACCTGAGCGAGACGACGGGGAGCCGGTACAGCCGGCCCCAGAACAGCACGGCCTCCTCCGCCTGCCATTTCGTGAACGCGTACGGGTATTGCGGCCGGATCTCCGCCTCCTCGCTCGTCGGGTACGCGTCAGGGATGCCGTAGCACGACGAGGAGGCGCTGTACACGAGCTTCTGTACCCCTGCCGCGCGGCACGCCTCGAGCACCCTGATGGTGGCCGTGACGTTGGCCTGGAAGTACGTGAACGGGTCCTTGATGGACGGGACGATGTCGGCGAGCGCCGCGAGGTGGAACACGTACGTGGCGTCGTTGAACAAGGCCTGGTCGAACGGTTCGGCCAAGTCGAGCTTGCGGAATGAATAGTGAGGATTGCCTTTGAACAGTCCGATATTGTCGAGCTGGCCGTTCGCCATGCTGTCGATGCCGAGGACGGAGAAGCCCTTCTCGAGCAGGAGCTCGACGACGTGCGAGCCGATGAAGCCGGCCGCGCCGGTGACGACGGCTTTCCTTTCAGCCATCCCCAGCACCTGTCAGGTCGATCCCGACGCGGAGGCAGTCGCCCTTGCGCATCAGGGCGATCGCCTCGTTGATCCGGTCCAGCGTGAACGTGTGCGTGATCATCCTGTCGAGCGAGAACCGTCCGGCCCGCTCGAGCCGCATGAGTCGCGGGATGTCATGGTCGGGAGCGGTGTCGCCGCCGTGCGAGCCCGTGATGCGCTTGGTGAAATGGAGCGGGAAGGAATCGATCGATATCTTCTCCCCGGCTTTCGGCACCCCGACGCAGACCGTCGTGCCAGTCTTTGCCGTCAGCTCGTACGCGAGCTCGCGCACCGCAGTGATGCCCGTCGCGTCCACGACGGTGTCGGCGCCGTCCGGAAGGAGCTTGCGGATCGCCGTCTTCGCGTCCTCCTTCGTCGAATTGATCGTGTGCGTCGCGCCGAAACCGGGCGCCAGCTTGAGCTTGTAGTCGCTGATGTCGACCGCGATGACCGGATTGGCACCGGCGACCGCGCCGGCCTGGAGGACGGACATCCCCGCGCCGCCGACGCCGAACACGACGAGCGAGTCGCCGCTCTTCATCCGCGCGTCGTTGTGCACGACGCCGAAGCCGGTCGTGACCGCGCAGCCGTACAGCGCCGCCTTCTTCAGGTCGGCATCCTCCAGGATGGCGGTGACGCGGTTCTCGCTCACCACCGCCTTCTCATTGAACGTCGTGACCCAGCCAGCATTGACTTGCTTGCCTTTCCAGGTGTAGGTGGGCGTCGCGGATTCGATGCCCGCACCCTTCCGCCAGTGCAGGACGATCCTGTCGCCCGGCTGCACGGTCGTGACGCCCGGGCCGACCGCTTCGACGATGCCGCCGCCTTCGTGGCCGAGGAGATGCGGCAGGAACTTATCAGGGCCTTTCGTCCCGTCGATCTCGTTCAGCTGGGCGCCGCAGATGGTCGTGTAATGCACCTTGACGAGGACCTGGCCGTACGCGAGCTGCGCAGGAAGCTCGATCTCGTCGATGACGAGCGGCTTCCGCTGCTCGACCAGGATGGCCGCCCTGACCGTGCCGCCGAGACCCTGCGCCGTCTTGCTCGCCTGTTCCGCCATCACTCTCCGCCCCCGCTGCCCGCGCCTTCGAAGAAGATGAACTCGTAGTCGCCGGTGTAGCCGAACTCGTCGAAGAGCCAGACCCATTCCTCCGGCGTGAAGAAGGCCTCGGCCGTGAGGGCCCAGCACTGGAGGTTGAACAGCTCCTGACTGTTCCTGTAGCTCTCCATCATGACGTACTTGTCCTTGCCGACGCGTTCTATCTCCTGCAAGGCGGCCTTGAGGTCGTTGATATGAAGATTGTGCAGGGTCGTGACCGAGATGACCAGGTCGAATTCCTCGTCCTTGAACGGGTACGGGTCCTGCGCGCGGTGGAGAAAGAGCTTGTCCCGGATCTCTTCCTTCGCATCGGCGAGACCGTGCTTGCTGATGTCGAAGCCGGCGATCCTCGCTCCCGGCAGGAGCTTGTGGAGCTCGTAGAGCAGGTAGGCCTTGCCGCAGCCCACGTCGAGGATGCTCGACTCGTCCGTCAGCCCGTAGTGCTTGATGAGCGCCTCGGCCACGGGCGTCCAGTACCCTGCGCGATACGTATAGCCACCATAGCCGTAGCGCCGGTCACCGTCCCAGTAGTCGGCCTCGTACCGGCGCGCGACCTCCATGCAGTGGACCTTGTCGTCGTTCATGCGTGCCAGGTAGTCCCTGCTGGTTCGCTTATGCAGCGGCGTGATGAAATTGACGAGCGTTCCCATATCCTACTCACCATGTTCCGTGTTCTGTCCATCAGAACCTTCGAGTTCTCTCTTTTTGGCAATTCCCGCGTCCTTTTTAAGGTTTCCGAGGATTTCCGAGAGCGCGGCGCGGGCCTTGTCGAGCTGCTCGCGTTGCCGCTGCTCGAACGCCGCCTGGCCGCCCGCGGCGTCCGCGAACCTGCGCCGCTCCCTGTCGCCCGGCAGGAACTCGTTCAGCATGATGCAGCACCACTTCACTGCGTGCAGTGGCAGGAGGAGGCCGATCCGCTCGTCCAGCAGCTCGGCACGCGGCCAGTCTCCGACCGCGCCCTTCCGGAATCGGCCGTGGAGCTCCTCCGGGAGACGCATGCCCGGGTGGAGGAGGAAGTCGCACACCATCTTCGCCGGGTCGTCCCAGCCCGCGTACTCGAAATCGAGGAAGACGAGCGTTCCTTCCTTCGTCATGAGACTGTTGTGGAAGCCGAAATCCGACGGCGAGAGGCAACGCTCCGCTTCCGGCAACGCATCCTCTACTTTCACGCGCAATTCCTTGCACCCTCGTTCCACTCGTCCCTTGACCCGTTCCCAGGCGGGCACGAGCTCTCTCTCGACGAACATGCTCGCTTCTTCCTCCAAGGGGGTGGTGGTCTCCATTTTCTTGAGCCTGTCGAACCGGCGCTCGACCCTCGCGATGTGGTCGGCCATGGAGAAGCACGCGTCCGACGCCTCGCCGAGTCTCTTCCCCGCTCCCGTCCCCTTTGCTTCGTTCAGCGCCTTGAAGAACGCGATCGCCTCGTCCACCATCGCCGCGGTGGCCTGTTCCGGCCGCTCGCCCTCGACGAAGGCGTAGAGCCCGAGGCCGTGCGCGGGGTCCCGGGCAAGGGGTTCAGGAACCGCGCGGATGCCGTGCCGCCGTGCATAGTCGACAAAGCCGTACTCGGCGGCGAGCCGGTCGCGCGCATCGCTAGGGTGACGATGGTAGTGCTTGAGGAGGAAGCGGCGCTTCCCGGCCGCGACCTCGTACACCCTGTTATTCCCGCCGCCTTCCAGCCTGGTGAGCCTGACGTCGTCAGCGCTTTCCGGGACGATGTTTCCGAGAAGGGGAGGGAGGATGCTGAGGAGCCAGGCCTCTTCGACGAGCCGCGTCGCCCCGTCCCAGCCCGTGACGCGCTCGTACGGCTCGCTCGCGTGCTCGTCGTGCGGGTCGAACAGGACCTTGCGCACGCCGACCGGCCACCGCTTGCTGGCGAGTACCTCGAGATGGTCGTCGATATAGAGCTCGCAGCCGAGCTCGCCGATACGGGCGAGCTTCCCTTCCCGCGTCTCGTCGAACACGACGTCGGAGAAATGCTTCGTGAAGCCGTAGCGGTCCAGCCACTTCCTCGCCCAGGCATGCAGGTCCGCCTTCGGGCCTTTCACGCTCCGCAGGGTCTTGTGGCTGACGAGGCAGACCTCGATGCCGAGCTCGGCGCAGCGCCGGAGGAAGGCTTCCGCGCCGGGGAAGGGCTGGGCAGCCAGGATCTCGGGGCCGTAGACATGGCCCTGCAGCGCGGTCCAGTCGCCGCCCTTTCCCTCGCTCTCGAGATACGCCTTCACCGCGGCCTTCGACGTGCCGACGGAAAGCGGGATGAGCCCGTGCGCGACGCCGACCTCGTGGAACACCTCGTCGTAGCAGACGAGCGTATTGTCGAAATCGATGCCGATCCTCATGCAGGGCCACCCTGGGGCCGTAAGTGTCAGGGCCTATTCCAGCGCCTTCCTGACGCGTTCGGCGATCGCCGTCGCCGAGATGCCGTAGCGTTCGCGCACCTGCGCCTGGCTCCGGCACTCGTGGAGGAACTCGTCGTCGCTCCCCACCCGGAGGAGGGGCACGCTGCTCGGTCCCTGGTCGGCGAGCCACTCTGCAACTGCCGAGCCGAAGCCGCCGATGCGGCCATGCTCCTCGATCGTGACGACGGCCTTGAACCGTGAGAACGCTTCCTTCAAGCAATCCTCGTCGAGCGGCTTGACCGTGTGGAAGCTCACGACCCTGACCGAGACACCCTCTTTCCGCAGCGCTTCAGCAGCCTCGAGTGCGATGGGAAGCGTGATGCCGGCGCTGAGCAGGACGACGTCCTCGCCTTCCCTGACCGTGATGGCCTTGCCGATGGTGAAGTCCGGCTCGCGCTCATGGACGACTGGCTCGTTCTTCTTGCCCAGCCTGATGTAGACGGGACCGTCATGCATGAACGCCGCGCGGAGCGCGAGCCTCGTCTCGACAGCGTCCGCCGGGCAGAGGACGGTCATGTTCGGGAGGGCGCGGAGGAAGGCGATGTCCTCGGCGGCGTGGTGCGTCGGGCCGAGCTCTGCGTAGCAGAAGGCCGCGCCGACCGAGACGAGCACGACGGGCAGGTCCTGGTAGCAGAGGTCGTTCCTGATCTGCTCGAGCGCGCGGGTGATGAGGAAGGGCGTGATGGTGTAGGCCAGCGGGCGGAGCCCGGACGCGGCCATGCCGGCGCACACCCCGATCATGTTCGCCTCCGCCACGCCGCAGTTCAGGAACTGCTTCGGCACCGCTTGCTTATACTCGTTGAAGAGGTTATTGCCGATATCGCCGGAGCAGAGGAAGATGCGCGGGTCCTTCGACGCGAGCTTGGTGAGCTCGTCCGCGAAGGCGTTCCTCATTTCCGAATCGCCCCCATCGTCTTCTCGTCTTTTCTGTTCGCGTTCTTGACCTTATTCCGCTCATCTTTCTCTCTCCCTTCCTTTTCGGACGCCCCCGCGTCGACTCCCAGCTCTCTCTTCGCCTTTCCGACTTCCTCGGCCGTCGGGATACGATAGTGCCAGTTGTTGTCGTCCTCCATGAACGAGACGCCCTTGCCCTTGACCGTGTGGGCGACGATGACGAAGGGCTTCTCGGCATGCGGGAACCGTTCCAGGGCTTCGACGAGCGCTCCCATGTCGTGCCCGTCCACCTCGTGGGCGTCCCAGCCGAACGCTTTCCACTTCTCCTTGAGCGGGTCGAGCATCATGATGTCCCGCGAGCGCCCGGTGGCCTGCCACTTGTTGAAGTCGATGACGACACAGAGATTGCTGACCTTGTGGCGACCGGCGAGCATCGCGGCCTCCCAGACCGAGCCCTCCTCGCTCTCGCCGTCGCTCATCAGCACGAAGATGCGGCTCTTCCGGCCGAGGTAGCGCACCGCGAGCGCCATCCCGAGCCCCATCGGGAGCCCGTGGCCGAGGCTTCCCGTGGCCGTCTCGACGCCGGGCGCGCAGCCCCTGCCCGGGTGCTCCATGAGAATGCTGCCTTCCCGATTATAGGTGTCGAGCACCTCTTTCGGGAAGAGGCCTCTCATATGGAGTGCCGAATAGTAGGCGTGCGCCGCGTGGCCCTTGCTCATGATGAACCGGTCTCGGTCAGGGTCGTCCAGCCGTGCCGGGTCGAGACGCATCGCCTTCCAGAACACGGCCGCGAGGATGTCCGCGCAGGACAGGCCGCCGCCGACATGCGCCGCCTTGGTCGCGTGCGAGAGCTCGAGCACGCTGGCGCGGATGCGCTGGCCGATACCTTTCAGCTCAGAGATATCCATGACCCCGTTCCCGTCCTTGGCTCCCATCCCCTTCCTCTCTGCGGAGCCTCGGGACGGTTTATATAATTATTGCGCTTGCACTCCTTGCGGCATTTATAAGCTCCAGAGTGTTTGGCGACGATGAAAGGGAAACCCTTAAGAGTCCCTCCGCGTTGCTCACTCTCATGGCGAAACCGTCTGGAAAGCACACGAAGGAGCCCCAATACGACATCCAGGTCGAGACCGACAAGGAGCGGGGGCCGGTCAGGCTCGGGCTCATGACGAGCCACGTCTGGCGCTCGGATCCCCGCAGGCTGGGCTTCCTCCTCGCCCGGTACAAGTTCGTCGCGAAGATGCTCGCCGGCCGGAAGGACGCGGTCGAGATCGGCTGCGGCGACGCGTTCGGCGCGGAAGTCGTGCAGCAGGAAGTGCCGGCAGTCCATTGCGTCGATTTCGACCCGGTCTTCATCGAGAACGCCCGGAAACTCAGGGAACGGAAGGGCCTCACGTTCGAGGTGGCCGACCTGACCGCGCGCGCCATTTCTCCGCCCCGCGCAGCCGCGTACTCGCTCGACGTGCTCGAGCACATCCCGCAGGAGCGGGAAGACGCCTTCCTGACCAACATCGCCACGTCGCTCGCGCCCGACGGGGTGTGCATCATCGGCATGCCCAGCCTGGAGAGCCAGGCATGGGCCTCGGAATGGAGCAAGGAAGGGCACGTGAACTGCAAGTCGGGGCCTGACTTCAAGCGGGTCATGGAACGCCATTTCCAGCACGTCTTCCTCTTCAGCATGAACGACGAGGTGGTGCACACCGGCTTCGCCCCCATGGCACACTACCTCCTCGCGATCGGGGTGAACCCGAAACCTTGAGGGCACCGTGGCGCGCATCCTCATCACGGGCGGGAGCGGCATGGTCGGGAGCACGCTGGTACGGCTCCTCGCGCCGCAGCACACGCTGCTCGTGACCTATAACAAGAACCTCCCTGCCGATCCCGAACAAGCGAAGGTCGAATGGAAACGCCTCGACATCACGGACGGGAAGGCGGTCCTCGCCCTCAGCGCATTCTCGCCAGAGCTCATCATCCACTGCGCCGCCATGACGCGGGTGGCGGACTGCGAAGCCGCACCCGAAGCCGCAGAGGCGGTCAATGTCCAAGGAACGAAGAACGTCGTGGCGCTCACCGAACAGGCCAGCGCATATCTCGTCCACTTCTCCACCGACATGGTCTTCGACGGGAAACAAGGGCAATACACGGAAGCGTCCCCCGTCTCGCCCCTCAACGCCTACGGCCGGACGAAAGCGGCCGCGGAACGCCACGTCACCGGATATGCGCGGGGCCTCGTCCTCAGGCTCTTCCCCTACGCCTTCGACCCGGAAGGGAGGAGCTTCATCAGCGGCGTCCTCGCCGCCCTGGAACGTGGCGAGGGCTACACGGCCTTCACCGACGTGACGAACAGCCCCGTCCACCTCGCTACGGTCACGGACTGCATCCTGGCGTGCCGCGAGCATGGGGTGACGGGCATCCTCCACCTCCCCGGCCCGGACCTGTCGCGGTACGCGTTCGCGAAGAAGGCGGCAGAGAACGTCGGGGTCAGCACGGAACGGCTCGGGCAGGGCTCGGTCGCGGACATCCCCAACGCGGACCTCTATCCGAGAACCCTCACCTTACGGAGCACCCGTCTCGAAAGCCTCGGCCTGACGATCCCTAGCGTTGAGGAGATGCTGCGGGCATTCCGTGCGGAATGGGAAAGCTTTAGAAACACTGCCTGAACACCATCGCTCACGGCAAGGGACGAGAGACGATCACCATGGAACGCGCAGCCGCAGAAGGATACCTCAAGAGGATCGGCAAGCTCAAGGTGCTCGTCATCGGCGACACGATCATCGACAAATACGTCTTCGTCCGGCCCAAGGGGCGGGCGATCAAGGACCCCATCCTCTCGGTCGGCTATGTCAGCCACGAGTCCTATGCGGGCGGCATCCTCGCAATCGCGAACCACCTCAGCGACTTCGTCGACAGCATCACCCTCGTCACCCTCCTCGGCGATGAGGATATCGAAGAGGAGTTCATCAAGCGCTCGCTCCCCAAGAATGTCACGTTCAAGCCGTTCACGAAGCCGGGCGCGCCCACGACGAAGAAGAAGCGCTTCATCGACAGCTACCGGAACAACAAGCTCTTCAAGATCGAATACATGAACGACCGGCCGATCAGCGACGCGCTCACGGAGGAGCTGCTCGCCTCCATAACGGAAGAGGCGGGCAAGCACGACCTCGTCGTGGTCGGGGATTTCGGCCACGGCTTCCTCAACCAGAAGCTGCGGCAGACGCTCTGCGAGTTCGACACCCCCCTGCACGTCAACGTCCAGTCGAACAGCTCCAACATGGGGTACAACTACGTCACGCAGTACGCGACGCCGGACTTCCTCAGCATGGATGAGGAGGAGCTCAGGCTGCCGCTCATGCGCCGCTTCGAACCCGTCGAAGAGGTCGTGACGGAATTCCACGAACGTTTCGGCCATCCGCTCTTCCTCGTCACGGTCGGCAAGAAAGGGGCCATCGTCTGCGAAGGCGGAAGCATTTATAAAGCTCCGGCCTTCACCACCGATGTCGTCGACACGGTCGGTGCGGGCGACGCGCTCTTCGCGATCAGCAGCCTGTTCGTCGCGGCCGGGCTGCCCGCACGGGAGCTCCCGCTCATCGCGAACGCGGCAGGCGCGATCAAGGTCAGGTACATGGGGAACAAGGAGTCCATCACCAAGGAGAAGCTCCTCAGCTACCTCGACGGCCTGAAAGGCAAAGACGCTTGAGGCGAGAAAGCATGGAATGGGAAGAGTACCAGCAACACATCAAGAACGCTTTGGACAGCTTCACCTTCGACAAGGAGATCCTGACGCTGCTGAAGCAATCGGGAGAGAAAGGGCGGTCCATCTTCATCGGCGGCAACGGGGGCAGCGCGGCCATCGCGGCCCACTACGCCTGCGACCTCTCCAAGGGGGCCACTCAGAACTGGTCGACTAACTTCAAGCGCTTCAAGGTGCATTCCCTCGTCGGCAACATCGGCTACCTCACCGCCATCGCGAACGACGAGCACTATGAGCAGGTCTTCACCCAGCAGCTGATCAACCTGGCGCAGGCGGAGGATATCCTCATCCTCATCTCGGGCTCCGGCAACAGCCCGAACATCGTGCACGCGGCGCGTTGGGCGAAGGAGAACGGCCTCATCGTCATCGGCCTCACCGGGTTCAAGGGCGGCAAGCTCAAGGAGCTCGCGAACTACGGCGGCCATATCAGCAGCGACCGCTACGAGGTGTGCGAGGACATCCACCACATCTTCGGCCAATTTCTTGCCACGCATCTCAGGGAGAGCAACGGCGGACAGTAGGGCCGCAGCTATATTTTTATATTCTTGACCGTTCCCGACCCCATGAACAAGCTCGTCGTCGTCGGCACCCGGGACTGCTACCGGAACCTCATAGTCCCCGCGCTCGGCGAGCTGAAGGACAGGGGCATCGCCGAGCTCGTCCTCAGGATGTGGGCACGGGCGTGGGAGGACATGCGCGAGCAAGGCAGGGTCTTCTACACGGCAGGAGCCGAGCACGATTTTCAGCGAGTAAGCCGGTTCAGAGCTTCTCGTATTCTTTCACGAGTCCGTCGTAGCCCTTGCCCGTCACGTCGATGTACAAGGCTCCCAGATTCTTCGCCAGCTCCTCGTCGACCTTGTCGTTGCCCAACATCA
>CAZSAS010000003.1:0-17788 GCA_964604855.1 uncultured Methanosarcinales archaeon | reverse complement strand
TCGAGCACAAGAAGCTCTTCCCGGGCAACATCGGGCCGTCCACAGGCGAGATGGGCACCTCGATGTTCTGGAGCGGGCCGAACAAGCTCTTCAACGCGACCCTGAAGAAGCTCGAGACGAAGCTGGCCGAGGAGAGCTACGTCGGCTACATCGACCTCAACTGCATCGTGAACGGCAATGGCATCTACCCCTTGGAGTTCACGAGCCGCTTCGGCTACCCCAGCATCATGATCCAGCAGGAAGGCATCATCACACCCGTCGGCGAACTGCTGCATGGGATGGCCACGGGCACGATGGCGAAGTTCAAGACCAAGGCGGGCTTCCAGGTCGGCATCCGCATCCTCGTGCCGCCCTATCCGTACAACGACGAGGAGACCTTCAACGCCTACTCGAAGGACGCGGCCATCATCTTCAAGAAGAACGGGCGGAGCGAGGGCATCCACATCGAGGACGTGAAGCAGGTGAACGACGAGTGGTTCGTCACGGGCACGTCGGGCGTGGCGCTGGTCGTGTGCGGCACCGGCCAGACGATGAAGGCGGCGATCCACCAGGCCTACCACCGGGTCAACAACGTCCTCATCCCGAACATGTACTACCGCACCGACATCGGCCACCGGTGGTTCGAGGACAGCGACCGGTTGCACAACTGGGGCTACCTGCGGGAAGCGTGAATGTCTCAGAACTCTATCAGTCCTTGAATGTCAGTTTGACTTCGATCTGCGGTCGCGGACTCTGTCTGAAACCGCGTCGTTGTTGTGGTTCATTCAACTTAAAAGCCTTTATCACATGGTGCACAAGCGCATTTCCGGAGATTCTGAGAGGTTCCTTGCCGTCAAAAATGCCTTCTGACGAGTCTTTGATAGCGAATACCAGCGTACCGGATCGAACATCGAATGCTACGAATTCTCCTCTTGCTTCGAATTTCGTCATGAGTCTTTTCTCTCCGTGAGAGCATATAAATATTTTTCCTATTTCCTGAGCCCTCCAACAAAGAATTTTTAATCCCCTCACCCATCCTCCTTCTCCATGAAAGCCTCAGACCTGCTCGTGCGTTGCCTCGAGGCGGAAGGCGTCACGCACGTCTTCGGCGTGCCCGGAGAGGAGAACCAGGACGTCCTGTTCAGCATCGAGCAGAGCACGATAGCGTTCGTCCCGACGCGGCACGAGCAAGGCGCAGCGTTCATCGCCGACGTGTACGGACGCCTGACCGGCAAGGCCGGCGTCTGCCTCTCGACCCTCGGGCCTGGCGCGACGAACCTCATCACCGGCGTGGCGGACGCGCACTTCGACAAAGCCCCCGTCGTCGCGATCACCGGTCAAGGGGACTCTGACCGCCTGCACAAGGAGAGCCACCAGGCGATCAACATCGTGCACATGTTCGAAGCCATCACGAAGTGGAACACGAGCATCCGCAACCCGGGCATCATCCACGAGGCGGTGCGGAAGGCCTTCAAGCTCGCCGAGATGGAGAAGCCCGGAGCGTGCCACCTCGAACTCCCGGAAGACATCGCGAGGATGGAGACGGACAAGCGGCCATTGCAGCCGACCAGGCTCCGGCGGGCGGCGCCCGACTACAAGGCGATCGTCCAGGCCCTCGCGCTCATCAAGGCGGCGAAACGCCCCCTCATCATCGCGGGGAACGGCGCCATCAGGAAGCTCGCGAGCAGGCACTTGCGCGAATTCGTCGAGCGCACCGGCATCCCGGTCGTGCACACCTTCATGGGCAAGGGCGCTGTGGACGAGGAACACCCGCTCAGCCTCTACACCATCGGGCTCGGCGCGCGCGACTACGTCATGTGCTACGTCGACCGCGCCGACCTGGTCATCACGGTCGGCTACGACATCGCGGAGTACGCGCCGGAGCGGTGGAACCCCGGCAAGGACAAGAAGATCATCCACATCGACTTCACCCCTGCCGAGGTCTACGACTACTACCGGCCGGACGCGGAGGTCGTCGCGGACATCAGCGCCACCCTCTGGGAGCTCAACCAGCGCCTCGAAAAGGAACAGGTCAGCTTCGACCCCGGCGTCATCGCGTCCCTCAAACGGCGCATCGTCGAGGACCATGAAGCCTACAGGCTCGGCGACGAGCAACGGCTCACCGTGCCAGGCACCCTGAACGTGCTACGCGACCTCCTCGCTCCCGGAGACATCCTGCTCAGCGACGTCGGCAGCCACAAGCTCTGGATCGCGCGCAACTACCACGCCCGCGAGCCCGACACGGTCATCATCAGCAACGGCTTCGCCAGCATGGGGATCGCGCTGCCGGGCGGCATCGCGGCCAGGATCGCCCGGCCGGAGAAGCGGGTCGTGACGGCGATGGGCGACGGCGGCTTCCTCATGAACGTGCAGGAGATCGAGACCGCGAAGCGCCTCGGCCTCGGGTTCGTCATCCTCGTGTTCAACGACAACGACTACGGCCTCATCCGGTGGAAGCAGGAGGCGACCGAAGGCCGCCACTTCGGCACCGCGCTCACCAATCCGGATTACCTGAAGCTCGCGGACAGCTTCGGCATCAAAGGCTACAACCCGAAGACCGTACCGGAACTCAAAGAACAGCTCAAGGAAGCCATCGACTCCCGAGAACTGTGTATCGTCGCCGTGGATATCGACCCGAGCGAGAACATGAAGCTCAGCCAGAAGCTCGACCACAACTGGTGCGAAACCTTTGATTTCAAGGTGAAATGAATGAAAGCCATCAACCCCGTGAACGGCAAGCTCATCAAGGAGTACAAGGAGCACACCGACGAGGAAGCTGCGAAGATACTCGAGGCGATGCACACGGCATGGCGGACCTGGCGCGACACGAGCTTCGCCGAGCGCAGCACGCTCATGCACAAGGCCGCCGATGTCCTGCGGCAGCACAAGGAACGCTACGCGCAACTCATGACGGACGAGATGGGCAAGCCCATCACGCAATCCCGGGCTGAGATCGAGAAATGCGCCTGGGTGTGCGACTTCTACGCGGACGAGGCGGAAAGCATGCTCGCGGACGAACCGGCGGAGAGCGACGGGAAGGACGCCTTCGTCCGCTTCCAGCCGCTCGGCATCGTCCTCGCCGTCATGCCCTGGAACTATCCCCACTGGCAGGTGTGGCGCTTCGCCGCACCCGCCCTCATGGCGGGCAACGTCGGCGTGCTGAAGCACGCTTCCAACGTGCCCGGCACGGCCCTCGCCATCGAAGAGGTCTTCACCCTCGCCGGCTTCCCCAAGGACGTCTTCCGCACCCTGCTCATCGGCAGCAAACAGGTCGAGAAGGTCATCAGGCACGGCAAGGTCCGGGCCGTCACCCTCACCGGGAGCGAGCAGGCCGGCAGCCTCGTCGCGAGCCAGGCCGGGAGCGAGATCAAGCGCACCGTGCTCGAGCTCGGAGGCAGCGACCCTTTCATCGTGCTCGACGACGTCGACGTGGACCGGTGCGCCTTGCAGGCCGTGAACGGCCGGATGCTGAACACCGGCCAGAGCTGCATCGCGGCGAAGCGCTTCATCGTCCTCAAGGAGGTCGCCAAGGACTTCCGGAAGAAGTACATCGCTTTCATGGAGGCGCAGAGGCTCGGCGACCCCCGCGACCCCGAGACGCAGGTCGGCCCGCTCGCGAAAGAGCAGTTCGTCAACGACATCGACGCCCTGGTGCAGGACGCGGTGAAGAAGGGCGCGAAGCTCCTCACGGGCGGCAAGCGCGCAGTGAGCGACGGCTACTACTACGAGCCGACCCTCCTCACGGACGTGACGCCCGACATGAGGATCTACCACGAGGAGGCCTTCGGCCCCGTCGCGGTGCTGTACGAGGTCAAGGATGATGACGAGGCGGTCGCGGTCGCGAACGCGACGCGTTTCGGCCTCGGCGCGAGCGTCTGGAGCAGGGACGTGGAGCGCGCCCTCAAGGTCGCGGACCGTCTCGAGGCGGGCGCGGTCTTCGTGAACGGCATCGTCAAGTCCGACCCGCGCCTGCCGTTCGGCGGCGTCAAGAAGTCAGGGTACGGCCGCGAGCTCAGCCACTATGGCATCAAGGAATTCTGCAACATCAAGACGTACTGGGTCGGGGAAGGGAAGTAGGAAAAGGTTTCAGGAAGTTTCTGTTCATCCCCCGAACAGCCCGGCGAACCAGCCGAAGATCGTGGCGAAGAAACCCCTCGGTTTCTCCTCCTGTTCCGGCGGGGGTGGCGGCACAGCGGCGTCCTCGCCAGCAGCGGCATTTCCGCACGTGCCGTCGCTGCAGTCCTGGTTGAAGCATTCGTAGCTCTCCGCGCAGGCCTCGCCGTTCGCCTTGAGGGGGAGCATCTCGCCCGACGCGTCGCAGTACTTCGTCCCGGTCTGGGTGCCGGTGGCGAGGCAATTCGTGCCGAAGGTGCAGCCCGTGCAGGGTTCGGGTGCGGGAGGCGGCGGAGCGGTTTCTGCAGCGTCCTTCTCTGCGCTCTGACCCCATGCGGGGGCCATCTCCGTCAATGTGCTGACATCCACGGTGTAGCCCTGCCCCTCGAGCCACGCCCTCGCTTTCGCGCCCACGTCTGGTCGTCCGAGGCCATCGACGATGACCGCCTTCTTCCCGTCGAGGAAGACGAGGAACTTCTCGTCGAGGTTCTTCACGCCGGCCACTTCCGTATCGATGGCGCCGGTGAACCTGTAGCCTTCCGCCTGCATGGCGACAGCGAAGTTCGCGGCGGCGATGACGCCGGTGGCGCCGTCGGCCTCGGCCACGACCGTGACGTAGTCCGCGTCGTCGATCGGCGCGGCGAGCGCCATCGTCACGACGAGGAGGAGCAGGAGGAGGATGCTTGCCGATTTCATGCGTGCGGATATCATGGTGTCACCTCAGACAGTGATTGTCGAATCCGTCTCACCCAGCAATGCTTTATATTTCTTTAGGGTGGGTGCGACTTCCTTCTCGAGGAAGGCGGTCGTCTGTCGCTCGGCCGCGCCGGCGAACCGGGCGGGGTCCGCGAGCAGCCCATCGAGGAAGCTCTTGTCGATGGGCAGCTTCTCCTCCTTCGCGAGGCGCGCGAACAGGTCGTTCGGCCGGCCTTCCAGCTTGACCGCCTTCGCGGCCTCGAGGCTGTGCCGCTTCACCAGTTCGTGCATCTCCTGCCTCCCGGCGCCCTTCTTCACGGCCTCCATCAGGATGGCCTCCGTGGCCATGAACGGGAGCTCCTCCTCGAGGAGCTTCGTGATGCGTGCCGGATACACGACCAGGCCGGTCGCGATGTTCTGGTAGAGCTTGAGGATGGCGTTCGCGAGGAGGAAGGCCTGGGGGATGTCCATCCGCCTGATCGCGCTGTCGTCGAGCGTGCGCTCGAACCACTGGTTGGCCGCCGTCTGGCTGCAGTCCGCCTGTAGGCCGATGAGCTTCCGGCTCAGCCCGGTCATGCGCTCGGCCCGCATCGGGTTGCGCTTGTACGCCATCGCGCTGCTCCCCGTCTGTCCGGCAGCGAAGGGTTCCTCGAGGATCTTCAGGTTTGCCATGAGCCGCAGGTCGACGGCGAACTTGTGCGCGCTCTCCGCGATGCCTGCTAAGGCCTTGACGATGAGGCTGTCCAGCTTGCGCGGGTAGGTCTGGCCCGTCACGGGCCAGCTCTCGCTGAAGCCGAGCTTCTTGCAGACGAGCGCGTCCAGTTTCTGCACCTTCCCCCAGTCGCCGTCGAACAGCTCGAGATAGCTCGCCTGCGTGCCGGTCGTGCCTTTCGCGCCGCGGAGCTTGAGCAGCCCTTCGACCGCGACGAGCTGCCGCAGGTCGAGGAGGAGGTCCTGGAGGTAGAGCGTGAACCGCTTGCCGAGGGTCGTGGGCTGCGCCGGCTGGAAATGCGTATACCCTAAGGTGACGGTGCCCTTCTGCTCGTCGGCGAAGCGGGCGAGGGTCGCGATCGTGTTGACGAGCTGCGCCTTGATGATGCGCAGCCCTGCGCGGAGCTGGATGAGGTCGGTGTTGCACACCACGAACTGCGAGGTGGCGCCGAGGTGGATGATGCCCTTTGCCAAGGGACAGTGCAGCCCGTACTCGTGGACGTGGCTCATCACGTCGTGCCGCGTCTCCTGTTCCTTGCGCGCCGCCTCGCCGTAGTCGATCGGCTCGTCGATGGCCTTCTTGAGCTCGGCGAGCATCGCCTTGGTGACCTGCTCCAGGCCGAGCTCGCGCTGCGCCTCGGCGAGGGCGAGCCAGCATTTCCGCCACGTCCGGAACTTGAAATTCTCTGAGAATAGCTCCTGCATCGCCCGGTCGGTGTACCTGCTGACGAGCGGCTCCTGATAGACGTCCTTGCCCGTGCCGTCCCCGCCACTGTCCGTGCTACCCATAGGTCAACCACTCGCCCTTCTTCTCGGAACCCTGGCTCTTGAGCCTGATGCCGCCGCCCGTGACGATCGTGCCGGCACGTTTCGCTTCGATGCCGAACAGGGACGCTTCCTTTATGACCTTTTCGGGTTCCGGCGTGATGACGGCGAGGCCTTGCCCCATGTTCCAGACACGATAGGCTTCCTCGTCGCTCACGCCGCCGAGCTCCTGGCAGTGCAGCATGGCGGCACAGGGAGAAAACAGATCATCGAGTTCCGCTCCGAGGCCAGAAGGCTTGAGCACGCGTCCCAGCTTCTCCGGCAGCCCGCCGCCGGTGATGTGCGCCACCCCGTGGAGCGTGCAGCTTCCCTCCGCATCGAAGCCGCCGTGCAGCGCGACGACCGCTTTGCAGTAGATGGTGGAAGGCGCGAGCACGAGGCTGCCGAGCTTTTCGCCTTCGAACAGGGTCTCGTGCCACTCCTCGCCGTATTTCTCCTTCAGTATCTTGCGGACGAGACTCAGTCCGTTCGAGCGGAAACCCTTTTCCCGGAAGAGGACGACCGCATCCCCGGGCTTGACTTCCTTGCCTGTGAAGAGCTTCTCCTTGCGGGCGAACCAGACGAGTCCTGAGCACCAGTTGTACGCGAATCGCCCGTATCCCCGGACCGCGTCGCCGAGCTCCGCGATCTCGCCGTTGACGACCGCGACGTTGGCCGCCGCTGCCGCCGCGACGTAGCCCTTCGCGAGCTGCCTGACCGTGTCGAGGCCGCCGCCTAAGGAATTCACGTCCAGGACGCTGCCGATGGTCACCGGCTCCGCTCCGCGCACGATGGCGTCGTCGCAGACCATGGCGAAGAGGTCGAACGCGAGGGTGTCGTGCTTGTTCATGCGTTGCGCGACTTCCGCTTTCGTGCCGACACCGTCGAAGGTGAGGTTCATCACGCTCCCTTCAGGAAGCTCGCTGACGTCGATCGCTCGAACGCCGGAGAAGTCGTCGAAGGGGACGATGAGCTCGCCGATTCTGCCTTTCCGGTTCGCGAAGGTCGCTTTCGCCGCCTCGTACAGTATCCTGGACGCGTCGTCCCCCGCGTCAAGGTCGACTCCTGCGTCCTTGTAGGCTTTCGACATCTAGAGTCCTCGCCGTTCCTCGTCTGCTTTCTCGAGCTTCGCCACTTTCTCGGCGTTCTTCGCGAGTATCGTCGTGTGCCATTCCTGATTGTGGCCGCCCAGGATCTGCGCGACGTGGCGCGCCACGTTCGCCGGCCGGAGGATCGTGCTGTTGCTGCTGCCTGGCGGGTTCTGGAGGCAGCTCTCATGCTCTTCGCGCTTCGGCGGGCAGCTGATGACCGGGTGCCTGCTGTGGAAGCTCACCACGCCGGACAGCGCGTCCGTGCCGCCCGCGACGGTGACGAACACGACGGGCTCGAGGCTCTGATTATACTTCGAGATAATCTCCTCGCAGCGCGCCGGCTGCTTGTGCGCGCTGCAGATCCTGAACTCGGACGGGATGCCGTACGCGTCGAGCTCCTTGCGCAGGCTCTCGAGGTGGGGCAGGTCGCTGTCGCTGCCGGCCATGAGGACGGCGAGGCCGCCCTTGATGTATCCCGCAGTTCTGAGCCCTTCGAGCAGGCCTTGCCGGACGCTGCCTGCCGGGAAGGGGAAGTCCTCGCCCGTGAGCTGCTCATAGAGGTGGAGGTAGCGCCAGCTCACCTCGATCACGTCCTCGTCGCTCAGGCTGGGCGGCTCGCCGCTGCTCCCGTAGCTGAAGCCCTTCTCTGTCAGGACGTCCCTGACGAACTGCTTGCTGAGCTCCTTGATCTTGAGTTCCGGTTTCGCCGCGAGCAGGTCCGAGACCGTGACGTATGCGCCGCCCGCCATCTCTTTCCTGATGCGTGCGAACTTGTCGTATTCTTCAAGGGTGCAGTAGCGGCTCGAGTCTGGGGTGTTCGCCTCGTCGATGAGGACGAGCGCTCCTTTCGCGTCGAGGCCGAACTCGTACTTCGTGTCGATGAAGATGAGGCCGCGTTCCTTCGCCAGCTCACGGCCGCGCGTGTAGAGCTTGATGCTCAGCGCCTTCACCTTCTTCGCGACGTCCTTGCCGAGCAGCTTCTCCACGTCGGCCATGGTCATGGGGGCGTCGTGCTCGTCCGCCTTGGTCGTCGGGGTGAAGAGAGGCGCTTCCAGCTCTTGGTAGCGGAGCAAGCCTTCGGGGAGCGCGATGCCGTAGGCGGAGCGCTTGCCCTTCTCGTACTCGCCAGCGAGGCTGCCCCAGAGGTAGCCGCGCACGACGCACTCGACCATGACGTTCTTGCAGTAGCGCTGCACCAGCACGTTCGGGTGCGGGCTCTCCATGCTCGCGTTTGTGACGACGTCCTGCGTCTTCCGCATCGCCCAGGTGTTGAACAGGTTGAGTACCATGCCCTTGAAGGGGATGCGCCGGTCGAGAATGAAGTCGAACGAGCTCACCCGGTCAGAGGCGACCATGATGATAGGTTCCCCTTCCTTCAGCGCGGTGAAGTGGACGTCGCGGACCTTGCCGCTCTTGTGCCTGCCAAGCTCGGGGACGTAGCCCGTGTCGAGCGTGTTGTGCAGGTTGCGCTTGATGATTTCCTTGTACTCCTTCTCTTTCGTCATGGGACCTTCCTCCTAGTCTGCCACGATGACCTTCCTTCCGTTGACCGTGAGCTTGCCCTCGGCGTAGAGGCGGATCGCCTTGGGGTAGAGTCTGCGCTCGAGCGCCTGGACCTTCTCCTTGAGCGTGTCGGCTGTTTCGTCGTTCGCGATTTCCACCGTTCCTTGCATGATGATGGGGCCGGTGTCCGTGCCCTCGTCGACGAAGTGGATGGTGCATCCCGAGACCTTGCAGCCGTAGGCGAGCACCTCCTCGTGGACCGCCCGGTCCATGCCGGGGAAGCTCGGGAGCAAGCTCGGGTGGACGTTCATGATCCTGTTCGCGTACCGCTTGACGAACCAGGGCGAGAAGAGCCGCATCCAGCCGACGAGGACGATCAACTCGACGCCCTCTTCCTCCAGATACCCCGACACTTTCCTGTCATACGATTCTCTCGTGTCTTTTTCCTTGTCAAAGGTGAGTATTTTTGTTTTGTAACCGGCCATGCGTGCCCGCTCCTCGGCGGCACACTGCTTGTTTGTCAGGACGAGGGCGAGTTCAGCATCGAGCTTCCCGGCACCCATCTCATCCATGATGGCTTGCAGGTCGGTCCCGCGCGTCGAGGCCAAAACCGCGATTCTGAGCGTCATGACGAACCACCTCGTCGCATCCTGTAGGCCTGCAGCGTGTTCTCGAGGAGGCACGCGATGGTCATGGGGCCGACGCCGCCGGGCACGGGCGTGATCCATCCCGCCTTCTTCTCCACGCTTTCGTAGTCGACGTCCCCGTGCAGCCTGCCGTCCTCACGCGTGATGCCGACGTCGATGACGACGGCGCCTTCCTTGACCATGTCCGCGGTGACGAAGCCTTTCCTGCCGATGGCTGCGATGAGGATGTCCGCCTCGCGTGCTATTTTCGGCAGGTCTTCCGTTTTTGAGTGGCACACGGTCACGGTCGCGTTCGCGTTCAGGAGAAGGTTCGCGACGGGCTTGCCGACGAGGATGCTCCTGCCGAGCACGACGGCGTGCCTGCCCGCTATCGGGATGCCGTAGGCCTTGAGCAGGGCGATGACGCCGCGGGGCGTGCAGGGCGCGAGGCATTCCTGTCCCGCGACGAGCCTGCCCGCGTTCTCGGGATGCAGGCCGTCCACGTCCTTCGCCGTGGAGATCGCTTCGATGACCCGCTGCGCGGCAATCTGCTTCGGCAGCGGCATCTGGACGAGGATACCATGAATGGCTTTGTCTTTGTTGAGTTTCTCTACGAGCGAAAGGAGTTCTTCTTGACTCGTCGATGCGGGAAGTTCATGCGTGAAGCTGGCGATGCCGACCTCTTCGCACTTCTTCACTTTCATCTTGACATAGACCTGGCTCGCGGGATTCTCGCCGACGATGACGACGGCGAGGCCCGGCTTGTCCGCGAGCGTCGCCACTTCGGCTTTCACTTTCGCTCTCAGCTCGGCAGCGACCTTCTTCCCATCGATGAGTGTTGCCATCCTCTCCTCATTCTTTCTTTTTGCGTCTCGCTCTTCAAAAGTGCCCGAAGCAGCGCTCCATAGTGAAGGCCATAGCCATCCCGTGCTCGTTCGCTGCCTAGATGACGTCCTTGTCCCTGATGCTCCCGCCGGGCTGCACCACTGCGGTGATGCCGTGCGCGGCGAGGAGGTCTATGCTGTCGCGGAAGGGGAAGAAGCCGTCGCTCGACAGGACAGCGCCCGCTAAGGGGTTCTTCGCGAGACTCTCGACCGATTCCATCACGCGCATCGCTTGATACGGAGTGCCTTGCCTGTCCATTGCTTTCTGGTAGGCCTTGGTGAGCGCTTGCTCGACCGCGCCGACGCGTTCCTGCTGCCCGCTCCCGACGGCGAGCGTGACGCCGTCCTTGACGATGACGATGCCGTTGCTGCGCACGCCGAGGTTGACCCACCACGCCGTGAGCAGGTCCTTGGCTTCTTCCGTACTCGGTTCGCGTTCCACTGAAGCGGTGACGCCGTCCTTGCCTGTGACTGCGGGTCGCAGCACGAGACTGGAGACCTCTTTGATTCTCGTGAGGAAGGGCTTCTGGACCACGACCCTGCCGGCCGGGAGGCTCTTCACGTCGTTGATGCCGGACGCGTCATCGCCTTCGTACTTGGCGAGCAGATCCAGTCCGCTGAAAGTGAGGAGTCGCATGCTCTTCTTCTCGCCCAGCAGCGCCTCCGCCCGCATCGAGAATGAGGGGGCGACGACGGCCTCGACGAAGCTCGTCAGCAGCTCTTCCGCTGTCTCTTCGTCGACCTCGCGGTTGAGGACGACGACGCTGCCGAAGGCGGAGCGGGCGTCCGCATCCCTCGCTTTCGCATAGATGTCTTTCAGGCCCTCTGCGTCGTGCTGCGTGGCGAAGCCGCTCGGGACGGTGTGCTTCATCACGGCCACGCTGGGCGCGTCGAAATACTTGAGGATGTCGAGGGCGCGCGTGACGTCCATGAGGTTCGTCGCGCTGAGGCCGCCCTTGCCGCTCTTCAGCAGCGTGATGCCGACGGGCCCGCCTGCCCTGTAGAGCGCGCCGGGCTGGTTCGGGTTCTCGCCGTAACGGAGCGAGGCTTCCTTCTCGAGTGCGAGTTCCAGCCTTTCTGGATAGTCATCCTCGACCTTCCTGCGGTACACGTTCTTGAGATCGGAGACGTCTGCCATCAGTCATCCTCTCCATCCTGTTGCGTGACGATTTCATAGCTCTTCTCCAGGTCTTCATACGCGGTCTCTTGGAAGAGCTTGTCGACCGAGCCGAGATAGCGCGTGATGTGTGTCGACGCTTTCTTCGCGAGCGCGAGCCGCGTCTTGAGCGTGAGACTGCCTTTCTTCTTCTCGAGCTCTGCGAGCAGCGCCGGGTAGCGTTCCGGCTCGGTGATGAGCGCCGTGCTGATGAAGGCCTTCCGGGCGTTGTGCGCCATGGTGGGGCCGCCGACGTCGATGGCCTGCCGGAGCATCTCGAAGCTCGCCTCCTTGTTCGCCAGCATCTCGTCGAGCGGGTAGAAGTTCACGATGAGCGCGTCGATGTAGGCGAGCCCTTGTTCGCGCATGAAAGCGTCGTCGCTCGCCGTGTGGCGGTGCGCGAGGATGCCGGCGTGGATCGCCGGGTGCAGCGATTTCACGAGCCCGGTCTCCATCTCGGGATAGCCGGTGTGCTCTGCCACTTCCTTCGCGTTCAATCCCGCGTGCTTGAGGAGCTTGTGGGTGCCGCCGGTGCTGAGGAAGACGATGCAGGGGTTGAGCTCCTGGAGCCTGCCGAGGAGCCCGTTCTCCGGTAGTCCTGCTATCTTCCTGCCGTCCGCATCCGTGTCCGAGACGAGCCCGGTCTTGTCCGTGCAGCTCACGAGCACGACCCTGAGCGCTATCTCGTCATCCACCCTCTGCACGTGCTCGATCGTCGCCATGGTTCTGTTCTCGTTTTGTCCCTTCCCGCTCCGTTTCTTCCGAGTTCTCCTTGCTCCGCTTTCCTTTCACTCCTCTGTCCCGGCCTTCTCCCTGCGCTTGCAGTCGATGACGCGCTGCTCGGTGATGACGAAGTCCATCGGGACGTCGTGGTCCTCGGCCGGGACCGCGTGGACGAGCAGGTCCTCGAAGGTGAGGCCGACCTTCACCGCCGGACTGTCCTTCAGGAAGGCGTCGTAGTAGGCCTTGCCGTGGCCGAGCCTGCCGCCGCGCTCGTCGAACGCGATGCCTGGGACGATGACCAGGTCGGGGTGCCCGTCATGCTCCCGCTTCTCTTTCGGTTCGAGGATCTTGTAGCGTCCCGGTGCGAGATGCTCGATGCCGGTGAAGCGCGCCGCCTTGATTCTGTCCTCGTCGATGAAGGGGATGAGCAGGGTCTTCTCCTCGTTCGGTTCAGGGTCCCTGAGGAATGAGCGCGTGTCAACCTCGTCCTTGAGCGAGACGTAGGTCATGACGCTCCGTGCCTTCCGGTACTCGTCGAGGCCTTTCAGGCGTCGCATGACGTCCTCGCTCTTCATCATGAGGACGTGCGGCCTGATACGGGCACGCTCCTCCTTGACCGTCTGCCGCAGCTCGTCCTTGCTCCGCAGCCGACTCATCCTTGCATCGCCTCCCGCACATCCTCGCTTTGCGTGCCCTGGCGTTCCAGCTCTTTCCAGCCGATATCCCGCCGATAGTACATCTTGTCGAACCTGAGCTTCCCTATCTCTCTGTACGCGATGTCCGCCGCGTCCTTGAGGGTCTTGCCGAGCGCGACGACGTTGAGCACTCGGCCGCCGTTCGTCACGATCCCGGTCTCCTCGCGCTTCGTCCCGGCGTGGATGACGCTCGCCCTCTCCACCTCGTCCAGGCCGGCGATGGGTTTTCCCTTCTCGTATTTCCCAGGATAGCCCCCCGAGGCGAGGACGACGGCGATGCAATGCTCAGGCTTCCATCGCAACGGCGTCTCGGTGAGCCTGCCGTTGACGGTGGCGAGCATGACGTCGAGGAGGTCGCTCTCCATGCGCGGCAGGAGCACTTGCGCTTCCGGGTCGCCGAAGCGGCAATTGAATTCCAGGATCTTCAGGCCGTGCGCGGTCTTCATCAGCCCGGCATAGAGCACGCCCTTGTAGCCGATGCCCTCATTCTCGATGCCGCGCATCCAGGCCTGCATCATGCCGTCAAGCTCCTCCTCGTGGCCTTCGAGCACGGGTGCGGGCGAGTAGGCACCCATGCCGCCCGTGTTCGGGCCCTTGTCCCCCTCCGACGCTTGCTTGTGGTCCTGGCTGAACACCATGGGCTGGTAGCTCTTGCCGTCCGTGAAGACGAGATAGCTCGCTTCCTCCCCGACGAGACAGTCCTCGACGACGACGGAGGCGCCTGCACGGCCGAACTTCCCCGCCGCGAGGCAGTCCTTCGCGAAGGTGACCGCTTCCTCCACGGTCCGGGCGACGAGCACGCCCTTGCCCGCGGCGAGGCCGTCGGCCTTGACCACGATGGGCGCGCCCTGTTTCCTGATGTATGCCGCCGCTTCGTCGGGGTCGGTGAATTCCGCGAAGGACACGCTCGGCAGTCCGTGAGTGGCCATGAAGCGGCGGGAGAAGCCCTTGCTCCCCTCGAACTGTGCGCCGGCCTTGCCCGGGCCGAAGGCCTTGATGCCCGCGGCCGCGAGGTCGTCGGTGATTCCGTTGACGAGTGGCGCTTCCGGGCCGACAACGACGAGGCCGATGCCGTTCCGCTCGCAGAAGGCGACGACCGCCTTGTTGTCCGCAGTGTCGAGCTCGACGAGTTCCGCGACCGCGCCGATGCCGGGGTTGCCGGGCGCGGCATACAGCTTCCCGAGCCTGCTGCTCTCCGCGAGCTTCAGGGCGAGCGCGTGCTCCCTGCCGCCCCCGCCGAGGAGGAGGACGTCGATCTTCCCCGTCCTCTCGGCCTCCGTCTTGCCGGTCCCGCTTCCTTCCATCCCCTCAGTCTTCCCTTTTTCCGCCCTCTTACCCTTCTCTGTCTTCCCGGTCTCGATCTTCCCGCTTCCTTCCGGCTTCGCGCTCGACGGCGCCCGCTTCTCGTCCAGCGCGTCATGCACCGCGCTGCGCTGGCTTCTGATGAGCCCCTGCTCCTCTGCGCTGACGGGCTCGGGATACTCGCCGGTGAGGCAGGCGGTGCAGAGAGGGCGCTTGATGGCGCGCTGGAGGTCCTCGACCGTGTTGTACACTAGACTGTCGGCGTTGATGTATTCCTTGATTTCGTCGATCGTCTTCCCATGCGCCACGAGCTCCTCGTTACTCGTGAAGTCGATGCCGTAGTAGCACGGGTACCGGATGGGCGGGCAGGTGCTGATGAACGTGACTTCTTCGGCGCCGCTCCTGCGCAGGCTCTCGATGATGCGCTTGCTCGTCGTGCCGCGGACGATGCTGTCGTCGACGATCGCGACGCTCTTGCCCTGCACGGTCGCGATGATCGGCCGGAGCTTCTGGTCGACGGCCTTCTCGCGCGCCTTCTGCGAGGACATGATGAAGGTCCTCGCGGTCCTCCGGTCGCGGATGAGACCTTCTCGGTAGCGGATGTGCTGGCTCTCGGCCAGCTTGATGGCCGCCGTCCGTCCGGAGTCGGGCACGGGCAGGACGACGTCGACGTCCTCAGTCATGATGTGCTTGCCGGTCATCTTGCCGAGGGCGAGGCGGGCCTTGTAGATCGAGCGGCCTTCCATCATGCTGTTCGGGCTGGCGAAGTAGACCCATTCGAACATGCAGTGCGCGCGCCGTTCCTGCTTGAGGATGCGGTGCTCCAGCTTCAGCCCGGTGTCGATGAACACGGCCTCGCCCGGCTCGATCTCCCTGACGAACTCCGCGCCCGTCGCCTGGAAGGCGACGGTCTCGCTGGAGATGATGTAGCTGCTCCCGTTCCTGCCGAGCACCAGCGGGCGGATGCCGTGCGGGTCGCGGATGGCGAACAGCCCTTTCCCGTCGATGAGACCGACGATGCTGTAGCCGCCCTTGATGCGCTCGAGGACCTCCTGCGCTGCCGCGAAGAAGTCCTGTCCCTTCTCATACGCTTCGCTGAAGACGTGGAGCATGAGCTCCGTGTCGACGGTCGTGGCCAGCTTGACGCCCTCCTCCTTGAGCTTGCGCTTGAGGCTGAAGTAGTTGACCACGTTCCCGTTCTGCGCCAGCGCGACGTTCTTGTGCACGAGCGGCTGTGCATCCTGCAGCTTCGGCTCTCCCTGCGTCGCGTAGCGG
This sequence comes from uncultured Methanosarcinales archaeon, assembly GCA_964604855.1. Classification (GTDB taxonomy): domain Archaea; phylum Nanobdellota; class Nanobdellia; order Woesearchaeales; family UBA525; genus UBA153. The sequence goes on along the minus strand of CAZSAS010000003.1, from coordinate 2,230 downwards.
GTGTGGCCGATGGAGATGGTGCCAGGCAGCTCCTCCGCGTCGTCGAGCGTGAAGACCTTGTGCACGGCGTCGAGGGCTTTCTTGCTGTGGAGCCCCTGCTCGCTGCTCGTGACGAGGCCGCAGGCGTCCTGTCCGCGATGCTGCAGGCTCATGAGACCGATGACCGCCAGCTCGAACGCCGGCCCGTCCTTGTCTATCATCCCGATGATGCCGCACATGATGTTCCCTCTAGGTCTTAGGCCTTCTCCATCCCCCTTTTTGCATGGGTCTTCGCATAGGCCACCGCGTTCGTGAAGATGCGGAGGCAGTTCTCGTCGAGTTTCGGCAGGTCTTCGCCCTTCCTGCGCGCGTGTTCCTTGCGCAGGTGGTAGTCCGGTGCCTGGTGGGTGAAGAGCGCGCGCTCCGGATGGGGCATCATGCCGAGCAGCCTGCCAGTCGCGTCGCAGATCGCCGCGATGTCGGCGAGCGCGCCGTTGGGGTTCGTCGGAAACTCGCCCTCGGCAGGCGTGCCGTCCTCGCCGCAGTAGGTGAAGACGACCTGCTCGTTCTCCTGCAGGGCCTTGAGGGTCTCCGGGCTGCAGTGGAAGCGGCCTTCGCCGTGCGCGATCGGGACGTGGAGCCGGTCGACGTCGGCCGTGAAGATGCATCTGCTCCCGTGGCGCTTGAGCCTGACCCATCGGCACTCGTACCGGTCGTGCGTGTTCGCCAGGAGCGCGTTGCGCGGCTCGCCGAGCTCGCTGTCAGGGAGGGTGAAGAGCCCGAGGCTGGTCATGATCTGGAAGCCGTTGCACACGCCGAGGATGGGCTTGCCGTCCGCGATGAAGCTGAGGAGCTGCTGCCAGAGGTTGTTGCGGAGCCGGTTGGCGAAGGCGTAACCCGAGCCGATGTCGTCGCCGTAGCTGAAGCCGCCGGGGAACATGAGGATGTCGTACTCGTCCATGCGCCTCTCGCCGCTGATGAGGTCGTTGATGTGAACGATCTCCGCCTCGGCGCCGGCGCGTTCCCACGCATGCTTGCTCTCGCTCTCGCAGTTGATGCCGTAGCCGCTCATCACCAGGACCTTCGGTTTCATCGTCAGCATCATCCCGTCTTCAGTATCATCTTCAGTATTCGGCGAAACGTTCCTTGTATCTGCGTTCCAGCGCGCGCATCGTCGTCCGCACGACCTCGTCATCGCCGTCCCTGATGGCGAATTCCTTGCCTGTCCGCACCGTGCCGATCTCCGCGAACACGCTCCCCTCCATGGCCGCCTCGAATTCCCGCTTGTTCTTCGGGTCGATGGTGGCGATGCAGCGCGATTGGCTCTCGCTGTGCAGGATGCGCGCGTTGTCGAGCGGGACCGTGTGCGGCACCTTCTGCAGGTCGACGTCGAGGCCCAGCTGGCCGGCGATGCTCATCTTCGCGAGCCAGACGCCGAGGCCGCCGGCGTTCACCGGGGCGCAGGCGCTGACCAGGCCTTTCGCGATGGCCGCGTGCAGCTTCGCGTAGCGCGCTCTCGCCTTCTCCGTATCCACTTCGGGCGCGCGTCCGCCTTCCGCTCCGAGGAGGTAGTAGAGCTCGCTCGCGCCGCACTCGTTGGCCGTCTCGCCGAGGACGTAGATGAGGTCGTCGGCGTGCTTGAGGTCGAGGGTGCACGTCGCCGCGCAGTCGTCGATGACGCCGAGCGCGCTGATCATGAGCGTCGGGAGGACGCTGATCTTTACCGGCTTCCCTTCCTGGTCGTAGCCCTTGAAGTCGTTGAACATGCTGTCCTTGCCGCTGATGAACGGCGTCCTGTAGGCGGTGGCGTAGTCGTAGCAGCCGCGTGCCGCGTCCTTGAGCTGCGCTAGCCGCTCGGGTTCGTTGCTGCTGCACCAGCAGAAGTTGTCCATGAGCGCGAGATGGCCGGGGTCCGCACCCGCGGCGACCGCGCTCCGGATGGCGGTGTCGATGGCGCAGGCCGCCATGGCGTAGCAATCAATCTCGCTCAGGCGCGGCAGCAGGGCCTGGCTCATCACGACCCCCTTCCTGCTGCGGAAGAGGGGCTTGATGACGCTTGCCGGGCCGTTCACGCGGCCCTCGCCTTGGAGCGGCTTGATCACGCTGGTGCCCTGCACCTCGTGGTCGTATTGCCTGCTGACCCATTCGTGGCTGCAGATGTTGTGGCGGCCGAGCAGGTCGAAGAGGAGCTTCTCCGGTCGCGGGAAGGCGACCGCCGGCTCCTCCGTCTTGTAAGGGTAGGGAGCGCTCT
>CAZSAS010000002.1:0-18708 GCA_964604855.1 uncultured Methanosarcinales archaeon | reverse complement strand
CGACGTGACCTGGCTCGTCAACACGACCGGGGCGCTCGATACTGTCTGGGAGTTCTTCGTCAGCCTCGAGAGCCTCAACTACACGAACGTCAGCGACGGGGAGAGCGCTCATGTGAATGTCACTATTATGGCAGCGATCCCCCCGCAGATTGGAACGGTGGAATGCTATGAAAGCGGGATCGGTTGGGGCGACTGCAGCAACATCGGCTGGTACGACGATCTCACCATGGTCCGCGCCCAATGCACTCCGGGCGGCAGCGGGAGCGTCCAGAACGTCAGCTTCAAGCTCACGAATGTCCCTGACAACAAGACGTTCTTCGACGTCATCAACACGACCGGGAGCGGCGGCTGGTGGACCTACGACGTCTCTGACATCACGATACGCGATAGCGGGTTGTGGAATCTTCTGGTGACCTGCAGGGAGAACCCTGTCACCACGAAGGACATCAACTGGACGGTCCCCTACGGCACGCTCGTCGCGACCTTGATCAGTCCGACAACCGCGACGGATGTCGTCCAGTACCGATACTTCAACTTCTCCGCGCTGGTGAACTGCACGGGAACCGGCGAGTGCGGTGACATCCTGGCGACGCTCGACCCGCCGCTCGACTGGGATGACGCCCGCTATGAGCACCGCCAGCAGGTCAACATCAGCGAGCCGCAAGGCCTCGCCCGGCCGGACACGCATGTCCTGTTCAACTTCACCATCGCTGAAGGGGAGCTCTCGGTCTCGGGTGAGAACGGGACGGTCATGTACTGCAACGGCACGCAGGTGCCGTGGGACGCCTACGCCTTGACGAGGAACAACGGCTGGATCACGCGCCTCGAAGGGCTGGCAAACATCGGTATCGGGGCGAGCGAGACCATGACCTGCTATGTCTACTTTGACCCTTACTACGCCGGGACGGAGCAGCTCCCGACAGGGAACGGTTGGGAGTACGTCTGCGACGACAACTACGACAACTGCGGCACGCCTGGGACCGTGACTTCCGCCAACTACGACTACTACGGCACGTACGCTTCGGTGAACATGGATCCGATCACGTGCAATGGCGACGGCAGCAGTTTCACGCACAACCTCTGGTGCTATTACAAGGCCCCGAGCACCGCGTCACCGAGCTTCTCGATCGCCTCAGACGACGGGAGTGAGCTCTTCATCGACGGCTCGAGCGTCGTTGACAACACCGCATGCCAGGGGACGACCTGTCTGCAGCAGACGTATGCGGTCAATAAGGATACGTACTATGCGCTCAAGGCCACCTATGACGAGAGCGGCGGCAGCAACGACCTCTACATCCGGACCGACCCGACGACGTGCGGTGCCGGCGATCCGAGCGGCGGCAACGTCCTGGACACGGAATGCTACTCGTATCTCGGCGACTCCTGGCTTCTCGGAATCACGCTCGGCTCGCAGCAGAACGCGTCGAAAGGCCCGATCTCCGTGGGTGCGGGAACGCCGTTCTACACCATTACGCAGAACCCCGCCAACGACACGACCTTCTCCTGCCTGTGGAACATGACCAGCGGCGATTCCTGCGCCACGCTATGGACTGTCAACGCGACTGGCGAGATCAATACGACGTGGGAGTTCTTCGTCACCTATGAGAGCCTTAGCTTCAGCAACATGACCGATGGCATCACCTCTCATGTCAACCTCACCATCGTCAGCAACCTCATCCCGAACGTCACTTCCGTATCCCTGACGCCTGTCTATCCGGTGGACAGCGACGACCTGAACTGCACCTTCATCGTCACGGACGGCAACGCCCTCGACGCGCTCACCGCGAACGTTTCCTGGTACCGAAACGGGAGCTACTATTCCTCGGCGGTCCTTGGCGTCTCGAACGACGTGGCGGAGACCGTCATCCTCGGAGCCGGCAACACGAGCATCGGCGACAGATGGGTCTGCGGCGTCCGTCCGAGCGACGCGTCCTCGACCGGTCCGGAGAGGAACAGCACCGAGCGTGAGGTGCTGGTCAGCAACCCCCCTCTCATCAACGCCATCCAATGCCGAGAAGGATCGTGGGGTGACTGCTCCGATGTCGTGTACGGCGACACCCTCCTCGGTGTCCGGGCGAACTGCACCGACGTCGATGGCTACGTCGTCAGCGCCAGCTTCAACCTGACCAACCTGCAGGACAGGAAGAGTTTCTTCGCCAACCTGACGACGGACAACGCCTCGTATCCGGGCTACTGGTATCTCGACAACGACGACCTCTTTATCTCGGACAGCGGCAATTTCTCCCTGACGGTCACCTGTACCGACAATCAGAACGTGTCGAGAACTGATTCGGCGGACTGGTACCTTCCCTTCGGCACCCGCACGATCGACCTTATCACCTATCCCTCGAATGCGAACGTGACCCAGAACCAGTTCTTCAACTTCAGCGTCAGGATCACCTGTGCCGGCGGCGAATGCGACAGCTACAACGCCACGCTCGACCCGCCCGACCAGTGGGACGCGAAGGGCTATAAGTACCGCCGGCAGATCAACTTCACCGAGCCGCAGGGTGTGGCGCGCACGGACGAGCACATGCGGGTGAGCTTCTCCATCTCGGCAGGTATCGTCCCGGCGGCGAACGAGAACGGCACTTCCATGTACTGCGACGGAATGCGGGTGCCCTGGGACGCCTACGCCACCGCGACGAGCAACGGGAGCATCACGACCTTGCAAGGCATCGCCGAAGTGGACTTTTCGGCGAGCGAGACCAAGACCTGCTACGTCTACTACGACACGAGCCACACGGAATCCGAGCTGCAGCCGAGCACGACCGGCTGGGGGTACTTCTGCGACGATAACTATGCCAACTGCGGCGTGCCGGGAGAGGTGACGACGGCCAACTACGACTATTCAGGACGCTACTCTGACCTCTCTCTCCCAATAATCACCTGCAACGCCGACGGCGACACGTTCACGCACAACCTCTGGTGCTACTTCAAGGCGCCCGACACGGGGCTGCAGACCTTCGGCGTCGCCTCCGACGACGGCAGCAACATCAGCATCGACGGCACCCCTGTGGTGGACAACACCTTCTGCCAAGGCGTCTATTGCCGCAGCGGCACCTACACGATTACCAAGAACCGCTACTACGACCTGCACGTCTGGTATGACGAGAACGGCGGGGGAAACAGCCTCTACGCATACTACAACCCTTCAGTTTGCGATGCTGCCGGTGCCGGTTCCGGCAACTCAATCGGGAACGAATGCTACCCCTACTACGGCGGCGACTGGGAGATAACGACCGCCATCGGTCACGAGGACAGGCCGAAAGGGCAGGTCCTGGTGAATGGCTCAGCCCAGCCCTTCTACACGGTGAACTCCAACCCGCGGACGCCGAACCAGCTCGCCTGCCTGCTCCAGATCGCCGGCGGCGAGAGCTGTGACATCTGGTGGCTGGTCAACGCGACCGGTCCGATCAACTCCACGCACGAGTTCTACGTCGAGTTCACGCCGTGGAACTACACTCCGCTGACCGGTCCTGACTTCTCCTCGAGCGTCAACCTCACCATCATCGGCAATGCGCCGCCGACGGTCTCCTTCATCAACATCAGCCCGGAGTTCCCCATCCCGAGCGAGGACCTGATTTGCCGATTCATTATCCAGGACCAGAACCTACCGGACACGCTCACTGCAAACATCACCTGGTATCGTAACAATGTGAGCTACCGCAGCAGTATCCTCAATGTGACGAACGGGGTCATGTCCTCGGACGTCTTGAACTCTTCCGAAACGAGCTTGAACAACCGGTGGCACTGCGGCGCGCGACCGTTCGACGAGCAGGTCTATGGCAACCAAGTGAACTCGTCCGTCGTCACAATCCTCAGCAACCGGCCGCCGACCATCACCGACATCCAGTGTCGGGAGGGTTCGGCGTCCTGGGGAACCTGCAGCAACGTGCTCTACAGCGACAACCTGACCGGTGTCCGCGCGACCTGCACCGACATCGACGGCTACGTCCTCAACGCGACATTTCTCCTCGAGAACTATCCCGACAACAAGACCTTCATCAATGGGACCACGACCGACAATTCCACCTATCCTGGCTATTGGTACCTCGACAGTCCTGACTTCCTCATCAAGGATTCCGGCACCTGGAACCTTACTGTCGCCTGCACCGACAATAATGCCAGTTCCAATTCTGAGAACGAGGAATGGCCTATTCCGTGGGGGACGATGACCGTCAGCCTGGTCAATCCGGCAGGCGATACGAATGTCCAGCGATACGCCTTCTTCAACTTCACGGCACTGCTCACCTGCACTGGGGGGGAGTGCGGTGGCTTCAATGCGACCCTCGACCCGGCCGCTTGGGACAACGCGAGCTTCCGCTATCGCATCAGCGTCAACGTCACCGAGCCGCAAGGCCTCGCGCGCAACGACACGCACTTCATGCTCAATTTCACCGTTCCTGAGGAGCGCCTCAAGGACGGGGATGGGAGCGCAATGTACTGCGACGGGAACAGGGTGCCGTGGGACGCCTATGCGATCTCGACGAGCGGTGCCTGGGTGACGGGGCTCGAGGGCCTTGCCGAGATTTCCATCAACGCCTCGCAGACGCGCCACTGCTTCGTCTACGTCGACCCGGCCTATAATGCCACGGAGATCTTGCCCTCGACGACAGGCTGGAGCTATGTCGGCGCGAACGGCTACGCCGGCGGCTACGTCGTCGACCTCGCAACGAGCGATGTCGACTGCTCTGGCGAGGACGCTGACGGCCAGTTCCCCGATGCGGTCTGCGGCGCGACCGACAATATCAAGCTGAACGAGTGGTGCTACTTCCAAGCCCCCAATACCGATGCCACGTTCTATTTCAAGACCGGGAGCGACGACGGTTCGATCCTGTATTTCGAGGACCTGTTGGCTGTCTACAATGATGGTCCGCACGGCGTGGTCTGGGCCGACAATGTGTGCGGAGCCTGTTCCGGCGCCCTGAGCGTTGCCCAAGGCGAATATTACCCCCTGGAGATAGACTATGCTGAGAACACTGGCGGCGAGGAGCTGAACAACCGGTGGAACGGGGCTGCTGGAGACGATAATACCGGTAACGTCATGGATACTGAGTGCTATCCCTATTATGGCGACGAATGGCTGCTCGAGGTCTCGAAGAGCGAAGTCTCACCGAGGCAGAAAGGCGTCGTCCCGATGAACAGCGGCTATCCGTTCTACACCACCGACCAAAATCCTCGCGACCCTGCGAGTCTCGCATGCCTTGCGAACATGACTGCGGGCGATTCCTGCGAGGTGACATGGGAGGTGAACGCCACGGGAGAGGTGAACACGAGCCACATCTTCTTCGTCACGGGCGATCCGGTCGATTATTCAGGCTATGTGGCGCAGTCCAACTCGACGACCATTATCATCACTATCACCGATGCGGCTCTCGTCCCGCCGGTCGTCACGCTCGAATACCCGAACGATGGCATCTGGATGAATGATGGCTTTGTCGAGTTCAACTGTTCTGCCACCGACAATCTCGGCCTCGCGAACTTCTCGCTCTATGGAGACTTCAATGGATCCTTCCGGATCAACGAGACGCAATCCTCCTCAGGACTCGCTGATTCGAAGCTATTCACGAAGACCTTGACGAACGGCACCTACTTATGGAACTGCCTAGTCTACGACACGGATGACAACTTCGCATTCTACGGCTACAATTACACGCTCTTCATCGATACGGTCATGCCAAACATCACCTTGTACGCGCCGATGCCCGCACAGGTCTTCTTCACCAGCACCGTTCAGTTCAACTACACCGCGACCGACAACATGGACCCGATTCTCAGCTGCAATCTCACCCTCGATCATGTCGTGGAGCATGAGAGCGTCCCTTCAGCGAACGGAAGCTCCATCTCGCTCACCGTGGCCGACATCGTCGAAGGCACCCACTACTGGAACGTCACCTGCCGTGACAATGCCAATAACACGTATACCACGCCGACATGGAACTTTACTCTCCAGGACCTGCCGCCAGCGATAGAGCTCCTCACCCAGAATGAGACATGGTTCGGCGGCTCGACAGCGGTTCTCTACTTCAACGCGACGGACAACGTCAACGTCAGCAATGGGACGCTGTATCTCGATGGTTCGGCCAATCAGACACGATACAACATAGTGAACGGAGCCTTGGAAAACTTCACCGTCGATGGCTTGCCGGATGGCTCCTACGAGTGGTTCATCAATATCACGGATACGGGGGGCCTGTCCGTCGTCTCCGAAACGAGGGTGTTCTACATCGATACGCAAGCTCCGAGGATCAACCTGAGCTATCCACCCAATAATTTCAACACCTCAAACGCCACCATCCCGATCAACTTCACCGTCGTAGACAACTCCGCCCTGATAATGCTGTGCAACATAACGGTCAACGGGACCGTCCTCGACCTGAACTTCAACGTGACGAACGGGACTCCCACTATCAGGAACGTGACCTTCCCTGACGGCATCATGCCGTGGAACGTGACCTGTCAGGACCTCGCCGGCAACAGGAACACCAGCGAGACCATGGCAATCAACGTCACGTCCCCACCCATCATCACGCTTGTCTGGCCTCAAGACGGCTATAGCCAGAACGAGAGCACCCTTACCCTCATCTATCTTCCTTCCGACAACTCAGGGTTGGCGAGCTGCTCCTTAGTCCTGAACGGGATAGTCAACGATACCGACTCGGCACCGGTGAACGGCGACAACAACAGCTTCACCCCGACCGGTCTCGCTGATGGCGTGTACACTTGGGCGATCAATTGCACCGACGATTACGGGTTCTACACGCTCTCCGCGATCCGTACTTTCATCATCGATTCCGTACCGCCGAACATCACGTTGCACGCACCCGCGTCGGCAGATACGGTGTACGGCGCCTTCCAGTTCTTCAATTTCACCGTCACGGATGCCCACGATTCTGTGCTGACCTGCAACATGAGCGTCGACGCGAACATCACTGGGAACACGGGCTTCAACGTGACGAACGGCTCGGTGACCACGAGGAACTTCACCCTCCAGAGCGAAGGAATCCATTTCTGGTATGTGGAATGCCTCGATGATGCCGGAAACTACGGACGTAGTCTCTCCAGGAATTTCAGCTCGTTCAGCCCCCCGAGCGTGACGCTGATGAGCCCGTCTGACGGCTGGATACAGAACATGAGCGACATCGTCCTCACCTATCACCCGTTCGATACCGGCGCTCTCATCTCAACCTTGCTCATCCTCAACGGCCTTCCGAACCAGACCAATACCTCCCCGGCGAACGATGCTGACAACTATTTCTACCTCACAGGACTTCCGGACGGCTACTATAACTGGACCGTGAACGCGACGGATGATGACAACCTGACCGGCTCTGCAGGAGTCACGTGGTTCTTCACGATAGACACGACGCCGCCGAACGTGACAGCGCATGAGCCATCAGAGGGAAGCACGATCACGAACAACACAGTCTCCTTCAATTTCACGGTGAGTGACGCGTTCTCAACGCTCCTGCTCTGCAACTTCTCTGTGGCCAATACGACGGAACTGCTCAACGTGACCAGCGAGACGACGGTGACGCTCTACCAGAACCTGACTGACGGGGACTACAACTGGAGCGTCACCTGCTGGGATATCGCGAACAACAGCGACACCACGGGAGTCATCAACTTCACGGTCGAGGCGCCACCGAGCGTCACCCTTCTGAACCCAACGCACCTGACTAGGACGACGAACACGACAATCCTCTTCTACTACCGACCATTCGACGTGTTCGGCATCGAGAACTGCACCTTGCTCTTGGACGACCAGCAGAACGAATCCAGTAGCGCCGTCATCAACGGGGATGTCAACTCATTCCTCGTCAACAACATCCTCGAGGGTTTCCACAACTGGACCGTGCTCTGCTACGACGTGGCGCCCGACTTCAACAGCTACAGCCCCCCCTCGTGGAACTTCACGGTAGACCTGACTGGGCCGGACATCACTCTCAACTTCCCGGGCGAGGGTGCCACCCTGAATTCGAACAACATAACCTTCAACTGGACTCCTGTCGACAATCCGGGCGTGGCGGTGAGCTGCGACCTCTACCTTGACGGTTCGGTGAACGAGACGGGCATCGTCGGCACGAGCGGTGACGATTTCCTCCAGCTCGTGACAAACCTGACGGACGGAGACCACAACTGGAGCGTCAACTGCACCGACGACCTGGGCAATTGGCAGATGAGCTCAACGGGCAACTTCACCATCAACCAGCCTGATCTGGTCATCAACGGTTCCACGGTCCGGTTCAACGAGACGAATCCCGACCCTGACGTGAATATCACGATTGACGCGAACGTGACGAACGGGGGTGGCATCCCTGCGACGAACGTACTCGTCAGCTTCTACGACGGCAACCCCTTCGCCGGCGGAACGCTCATCGGGAACGACACGCTGGGCTCGGTTGGTATCAACGCGACCGTAACAGCAAGCGTCACCTGGCTCATCCCTGAAGGGGCCCATACGGTGTGGATTCTCGTCGACCCGCTTGAGACAGTCGCTGAGCTGAACGAGACGAACAACAACGCGAGCATCGGCATCAGCACGCTCGTCAGCAGGATCAACAGCCCGCCGGATGGCAGCATCTACAACGTGACGAGCTTCACGCTGGACTTCACGGTGGCCGACTATCTCGGCGGCACTGTCGACTATGCGGTCTACATCAATGGTGTCGAGAACGCGACCGGGACTGCGAACGACAACCAAAGCAAGACGGAGCAATTGACCCTGACTGACGGCGCTTATCTCATCCTCGTCGAGGCCAGGGACGGACTGGGCAGGCACAAGAACAGCTCCGCAATCACCGTCACGATCGATACTCTCGCACCAAGCGTCTTCTGGGTGACTGCCAACGAGACGTACTTCCCGGACGAGAACGTGACGGTCGAGTTCAACGTGACGGACGAGTCGAGCATCAACATCAGCTACGAGGTCTTTTTGGACGGCGAGTACAACCAGAGCGGGAACACGACGAACGCGAGCGTCGTCGACATCAACTTCACCGGCCTCTCGGAAGGTCTCCACACAGTCGTCATCCAGGCGACAGACGAGGTGAATAACACGGGAAACAGCACGACGCTGTACTTCTACGTCGACCTGACGCCGCCGGTACCCCTTATCGAGACACAGAACCGGACATGGTTCAATACGCAGACGCCGGACATCGGCTTCAACATCACGGACAACCTCGATAACCCCATCAACTATACCTTCTATGTCGACGGTTCCCCCGATGCGGCAGGAGAAGCCGTGAATGGGAGCTTGACCACCGACATGCTTAGCTCGCTGGCGGAAGGGAACCATACAGTGCTGCTCGAAGCGGAAGACGAGGCCGGCAACAAGGCAAACTCGACAGCAATCCTCATCTGGATCGACGTCACGGACCCGAACATCCAGCTCCACAACCCGTTCCCCGCAGAGCTCTTGCCCTCGCGGAACGTCACGTTCAACATCACCGTGACGGATAACCTCGACCCACTACTGGTCTGTACCCTGACAGTGAGCGGGGAGGGGAGCTTCAATCTGACGGCGAACGACACCGTCGCGACGACCTATGGCCTGTCAGGGTTGGCCTTCGGCTACCACACTTGGTTCGTCAACTGCACGGACAATGCCGGCAACACGAACGTGAGTCTCACGAGGAACTTCACCATCCCCGCTCCTGACCTGGTCATCACCGCCGGCAACATCACATTCAGCAACAGCACGCCGGTCCAGAACCAGAACATCACCATCAACGCCACGGTCTTCAACACCGGCAACAGCACGGCCGAGAACTTTACGGTCCAATTCTGGCTCGGGAATCCTAGCGACGGCGGGAGTCAGATCGACGGCGACTTCAACATCAGCAGCCTCGCGCCCGGCGAGAACATCACGCTCAGCGTCAACTTCACCGCAGTCATCGGGCAGAACGACATCTACGTCCTGGTCGACACTCCGCTGGCGACAAACGGCACCGTCGACGAGGAGGATGAGACGAACAACCTTGCCGTCAACGGCTTCCAGGTCGGGTTCTACAACATCTTCAGCGGCCTTACGAACAACGTGGTGCGCGTCACCGATGCGATCTACGGCTTGCTCTACACCTGGAACGTGACGAACGCGACCGGCAGCAACATCCTCATCGCGGACACGGACAGCAGCCTTGATTTCCTCGCTCTCCAGGCTCTCGGTCGCGACATCACTGACGGTGTGCAGTTCGGCGACTTTGCGGAGCTGGATGCTCGGCTCGGCAGCACGAACTACACGGACAGCATCAACGTCACCTGGACGGCCGCCGATGCGCCTCGAGAGGCTAGATCCTATGAGCTCTTCCGCCAGAACGTGATGAACGTGCCGATCGTGAACAGCACGGACACGAGCGCGTTCAAGACGGGCATCCTCTGGGACACGAGCGACGGTGGCGCCCAGTACGACGGCAGCCAGGACGTGGCGTTCATCACGCAGATCAACGAGAGCAAGGCCGGCGCGCGGGGCACCTACGACTACGAAGCACGCGTTCCGGCGCCCCTGAGTGGCTATACAGGAGGGACTGATACGGTCACCTTCTACGCGGAGTTGAGATGAGTGCGGAGTTGAGATGATGAGGAGAGACATGAAAGCGCGGGGAAAGGCGAGCCTAGTCTCTTTCATGATCCTAGCCCTTTTCCTGGCCTTGCCGCTCCCCGCGACAGGCTTCGTCACGGACAAGGCGACCTACACGCTCGGCGAGACGATCACGATATCATTCGGCATGGACGAGCTCAATGGGATGCTCAAGATAACGACCCCGAGCACCACCTACCGCTGGCTCGGCCAGCTCGAGCCGTCGGTCTCCTTCGAGGCGAACGAGCAGGGAACCATTGTTATCTCGCTGGACGGCGAGAACCTCTCTGTCGAGGTGGGTCCTCTCGCCTCTCCGTCCGCTCTCGTCCCGAACGCCTCCGATTCGGGCGTTCTCCCTCCCAACATCTCTACTGTCTCTCCCAACGTCTCTTCCGATTCTCTCTCCAACATCTCTTCCACCATCCCTTCCAACGCCTCCTCTTCCGCTGCCATATCCCCTACTTCTTCGCTCCCGGATTCCTTCGCTTTCCTGCAGCCGGCGAACGCGAGTCTCCTTCCGGCCGCCGGCGATGGCTTCCTGCTCGGTACCGGTCGCGAGATTGCGCAACGCCTCGAAGAGGCAATGAAGACCCTTCCCGCGACCGATGGTGACGCGGACACCCTCACCGCAGGGCAGCGGCTCTTCCCCGGCGAGGCAAGGCCGCTCTTTGCGGGAGGGACGCCGGCAGACGCGGCGACGAAACGGTTAAAGGAACGCGAACGCAGCGCGCTGCTCGAGAGCCGTCCTGCGGTTATCACGCGGTCGTTCGGCACGGGCGAAAACGTGACGTTCCGCGTCGGGAGCACGGAGCTCGAGACGCGCATCGTGGCCGCCCTCGGTGCCGAGCGGGTCGACAGGCTCCTACTCAGGGAGCAGTTCGTCGCCCGCACCCTGGCCGGTGCGCGTGCAAGAAGCCCGGTGACACCACGACCATCGGCCTCGCGCGCGAATCTTGCGCAGCAAGGCGTCACGCTGAAGATCGAGCGGGCCACTGGCGAAGAGCTCCCTAATGATGTCATCGTCGAGAGAGAGAATGACGGTTCCTTCTCTGTCCGCGTGCCTGAATGGTGCAGCTTCAGACCCGGCCTCTATCGCCTTTCCCTCTCCGACGGAGCGGGGAACTCCGTCGAGGAATGGTTCGCCTACGGCCTGGTCAGCGTGAACACCGAACACCCCCTCTACGCGCCGGGAGAGGGAGCGCTTCTTATCGCGGTCGTGCTGGACGCTGGCGGTTTTCCCGTCGCCAACGCCCCCCTCGCGATCACGGTCGAGGACCCTTCAGGGGAGAGCGTACGCCTCTCTACAGATGACGGCACTATCGTCGCCGGAAGCCAACGTGGTGTCTATCTCGCTTCCTATCCTGCCGGACCCGTTGGCAGGTACAATCTCACGGCCGAAACCTTGCTCGACGGGCACAGGGTGCTCTCAAGGACCTCCTTCGAGACGCGGACCGGTTTCCCCTACGACATCAGGCGTTCCGTGCCGCCGACGATCGACCCCAACGATGGCCCTTTCAGGAACGAGTTCAGCATCTCTCCGCTCAACGGGAGCCCCGCCCGCTATTCGCTCGTCGATTACGTCCCCGCCTCTTTCATCATCACGGATACCGATGCTGATGAGATCCGGCTCCTCAACGATTCCTATGTGCTTGTCTGGTACAACAGCAGTCCCGAGCGTACGCCGTACTACGAGGCGCAGGCGCCGCTCCTCAGTCCCTACCTTTACCGGCTCGGCCAGGCAGAGATCGCCTATACGGATCCCGAGACCGGCGAAGCCCGTCTCTTCACGGAAGCCCGTCCCTGGCTCTTCGCTATCGACCCTGCAGCGCTGTCGTGCAGCTCGAGCCCGTGCGACACCACGACGCTTGTCGATGGCCGGGACACGATCACCGGCGGTGCGGAGCCGAACCAGCCGAACACGATCGACGCCTGCACGGACGGAACCAGCGGGACGTACCACAGCGACGAGAGCCTGGACCGCATCGTCATCGCGGACCTCAACCACACGGCGTTCACGGCGCGTGACACCGTCCAGGTCAATCTCACCGTCTGGTGCTGGGGCACCGCGGACAACCTCAACTGGGTCTACACCAACGACAGCGTCACGCCCGCGTGGCGCGTCCTGAGCAGCACCACCTGCCCGTCAGGTGGCTCGCTCCAGACCTTCAGCCACTCCTTCCCGCTGGACGACATGCCGGGCAACCACACGATCCGCGGCGTCTTCCAATACAACGGCGTCTCGACCGCGACGTGCGGCACGGGCTCCTACGACGACAACGACGACGTCACGCTCGCCGTCAAGGACCGGGACAAGCAGCCGCCGGCGAACCTGGACGTGAGCGTCAACCAGACGGTCCTGCCGGTCAACGGCTCTGTCAAGGTGCTCGCCCTGGTGACCGACAACGTGGGGGTCGCCGTCGTGAACGCCACGGTCCGCTCGCCTGATGGCTCCTTCACCAACCTGACGCTCTCCTTGGCGAACCTCTCAAACCCGACTTCAACCGGTGACCTCGAGTCTGGGACAATCGCCTACGCCGCGGCCAGCACCCCGCCGGGCACCGCCTCGGTCCAAGAGGGCATCGCCTCCTTCACCACGGCCCAATCCTCGCAGGACATCACGATCTCCTCGGTCGACACGAGCCGCGCCTTCCTCCTCGTCGATTCGACTGCCGCCTCGTCGACGCCGGACATCTTCACCTTCACGGGCCGCTTCCTCAACAGCACCGCCATCCGCCTGGAGCGTGCCGGGACGGGAACCGCGGCCACCGCCTCCTACTACGTCATCGAGGCGAGCGACATCGACGTGACGAATGGCTCGACGACCTTCGCCACCGGCGACTCCACGATCGACGTCGCCATCCCCGACCAGGGCTCGAGCTACGCCACCAAGACCTTCGTCACCCTCAGCACGAGGAGCGACGCCACTTCCACCACCTATGTCGCCCAGGGCTACGTGACCGGCGAGCTGACCAACCGGACCAACCTGCGCCTCACGCGGGACGCGTCCGGCAATGCCGGCCTCACGGTAGAGTGGTCCGTCATCCGATTCCTCGATGGGACGACAGTCCAGACCGGCGAGACTTCGGTCACCACCGCCGGGACCGCGACGCTCTCCTCGGTCGCCACGAATCGGACCTGGCTCTCCTTCACGACGCGGATGGACACGAACGGCCTCTCCCGCACCTCGATACGCGGCAACCTCGCCAGCAGCACCCAGGCGAGCTTCAGCCGTGTCTCCAGTTCCGGCTCCTCCGAGGCGCGCTGGTTCGCGATCCAGTTCCCGGACGGACAGGGGGCCTGGGCGGAGCAGGGGCTCCAGGCCGGCAGCAGCGGCGAAGCGACGGCGAACATCGCTATCGCCGCGGTCAACACGAGCCGTTCGTTCAGCTCCGTCACCGAGGACAGCACCGGAAACGGCAACGCCTACCCGCGCCCCTACTGGACCGAGCAGCTCACCAGCAGCACGAACATCCAGGCGACCCGCGGCTACACGGGGCAGACGAGCAACCACGACTGGCAGGCCCTGACCTGGCCCGTCGACCCCGGCACACAGGACACCGAGGCGAACAAGAGCTTCACCCCGTACAGCGACGTCTCGTCTACGGACTACTCGTCGCTCTCCAGCATCGCCGTCTCGGTCACCGTCTCCGCCTACAGCGACGCCGGCTCGCAGCAGCGCGGCAACGGCGCGGCGGACCTCGAGGCGCAGCTCTACAACGGGAGCGATTGGATCTCCATCGGCCTCCTCAACGTTACCAGCACGGGGAACTACGAGATCGCGACGACAGACACGGGAATCCTCTCCGCCTGGCTCGCTGCTGCGAACCGCGACATCAGGCTGCGCGCCGTCGACATGGACTACTACGACGCGAGCCACGCCGACGCGATCGACTACACGGCCGTCGACGTCACGCTCGACGGGAACATGACGCGCTACGCCGCAGACTGGAACGCCACGAGCCAGGCCGGCCGCTACAACGTCACCGACCTCTGGAGCCAGGACGTGAACGGCAACACCAACCACACAACCTACTCCGCAGTCAGCTTCCTCGTGCTCAACTACGGCGTCCCGGTCATCACGGTCCTCAACGTGGAGAACGACACGACCGAGACGTACAGCTTCACCAACCAGACGCCGGCCGTGAACGCGACCGTCGACACCAACGCGACCTGCTACCTCAGCGCGGCGGACGAGAGCTATGCCCAGATGGTCGCGAACGGCCGCGTGAGCTGCGGCAGCTACACGATGAACGTGCCGAAAGCGTGCGTCTACGCGCAGACCCTGCCGGCGGGCAGCGCGACGCTCCACATGGCGTGCAACAACTCCTTCAGCGGCGTCACGAATGGCGCGACGGACAACAAGGACTTCAACGTCGACGTCCTCTGCGACGCGCATGCGGACTGCGCCGACAACCAGTACTGCGACTACACGCAGCACTGCCACGCCGACATCCTCGACGGCTACGAGTGCAAGCAGGCGAATTTCGACGGGCAGCCGGCGAACGCGACCTGCGGCGGGGGCGCCGACCCCGGAACGTGCGTGAACGATTCCAGCTACTCGTACCACGGCTGGTATTGCGCAGCCGACGCGAATGATTGCGTCTACAATGATGGTGGCAACACGTACGACCTCAACTACGCGCTCTGCGATGCGGCCGCGGGGTCGAACGACTACCGCTCCTGCGCCGCGAGCCAGCTCTGGAGCCCTGTCATCGACTGCGGCGACCTCAACGAGGGAGCGAACGCGAGCGCGAACGCCTCTTCGCACAGCGGCTACAACTGCAGCTACTACGCCTCGGCGCAGACCTGCGCGAGCGGATCTCTCTCGACCGGCGGCGGCTGCGCCGGCGCCGCGACCGACTGCGGCGCCTACGTCTATCTCGGCAGCGGCCTCTGCGGCAACACGCTCGCGGGCTGCGACGTGGGCTGCGGCGCGAGCTGTGACGCCGACAACTCAACCGTTGCGGCGATTGCCGACGGGACCTGCTACTATGGCAAGAGCTGCAGCAACGCGTGCGCCTGGAGCCAGAGCCAGGAGCTCGCACCGGGCTTCTGTATCGACGACAACGACGGGGGCGCGTGCGCATATGACAATAGGACTGACCCTTCAGCTTCCGGGACGTGCTACTGGAACGCGACCTGTCAGGACGGCACCGGCGCGAGCCTCACACAAGGGGCTGCAGGGAACCTCCATGCGGACTACTGCGACTACTGCACCGCTGCCGGCAACGTCTCCGGCGCCTACTCCCCGGCGCCGAACGCCTCCTGCTCCTCCGGCTGCGACGACGCCGGGTCGATATGGTACGACAGCGGCGGGACGCCGCTCTCGCGGGCGGATGACTGCGACGGCGCCGGCGGGACGACGATCATGACCGACACGCTCACCTACGGCGACGTCTGGAACGGCTCCGGCCCGGCCACGTGCGACGACGCGGAATGCGACACCGATGCTGGACCCTACCTGAATGGGACGTGCGTCGGCGGGCCGACCGGGACGTGCACCTTCTCCGACCCGGACCCGCCGGAGCTCACCATCATCAGCCCCGGGAACGGGACTTGGTTCAATGGCGTCCCGGCCACGTTCCAGTACAGCGTCCTCGACCTCGGCAGCGGGATTGCGAACTGCAGCCTCATCGTCGACGGCGCCATCGTGAACACCACGGTCGCGCCCGCCGAAGACACGACGCTCAACTTCACCCACTCCCCGGGGCTGGGGAGCTTCACGTGGGCGCTCGAGTGCTACGACGACTCGGCACAGGCGAACCGGGCGTGGAGCGGCACCTTCTCCTCCGGATATGACAACACCCTGCCCGTCCTCTCGAACCCGGCCAGGAACGGCACGCTCTTCGACATCAACCAGTACGTCTGCCTCAACCTGACGGTGACCGACACGTACAGCGGCGTCTCCCAGGTGCGCGCGGAGCTCGATCTACCGCCGCCGTACGGCATCACGAATGTCACGCTTTCAGGCGGTGTCACTGGCTGCAACCCGACCGGCGCGCCCGACGTCTATTCCAAGGAATACCAGCTCGTCTTCTCAGGAGGTTTCAATTGGCTGGCTGCCTACGCGCGGGACAAGGCGAACAATTGGAACTCGATCGCGGTCGGGCTCAGCTGGAACGTCAGCGCCGCCGGTTTCCTCGAGTCAGCAATGCTCGCTCCTCCAGGCGATGTCACGATCAACGAGTCCGGCACGAACGACAACTTCTCAATGACCTGCTCGGCGCGCTGCACCGACCAGGGGATCGCCTGCGAGAACGTGAGCCTCGCCATCCAGTACGACCCGGGCAAGGGCGCCGGCGCCTGGGCGGCCGTGAACACGACAAGCGAGAACCTGACGAGCAACGCCCCGTCCTTCTTCTGCGGAGACCTGAACGTCTCCGAGCCGGCCTGGTGGAACGACTCCTATCCCTATCGGCGGCAGCTCAATATCACGACGTCCGGCACGCTCGAGCAGGGCTACACGGCCAGCTTCACGCTCGACACGACCGGCGCCAAGTTCCAGGATGACGGCGACGACCTCCGGGTCCTCTACTGGAACGGTGCATCGTGGACCGAGCTCGATCGCATGAACGCGACGCCCTTCAACTCCGCCACGACCGAGATCCGCTTCCGGACGCAGGCGAGCATCACGACCCTGAGTTCGTCATACTACCTCTACTACGGCAACGCGACCGTTGCGAACCCGCCGGCGGATCCGGCGAACGTCTACTTCTTCTCCGACGACTTCTCCGACGGGAACATCGATGGCTGGACCAACTTCAGCAGCGGCATCGTGACGTACGCCTCGCTCTCCGGCAACGGCGCCATCGAGAAGACGACGAACAACGACCCGAACGGCGGCACCTCAACGTTCTCGCGGAACATCACGGGCTACTGGGCCGAGTTCGACTTCGATCGGCCGGATGAGACGGGCGGCGCCCAGACGAGATACGCGATTTCCGATGCCACGGACGCGGGCTATGGCCTCCGGGTCACGGACGTCAATCCCTCCGGCAACCTCCAGATCGAGGAGCGCAGCAGCGGCGGCGCCAGCGCCGGCAACCTCGCCACGGTCGCGACGAGCTATTTCTCGCTTAACACCTGGTTCCACATCGTCCAGTGGTATGAGGGCCAGACGATCAACATCAGTGTCTACAGCGCCTCCGGCACGCTCCTCGGCTCGCTGCAGGCGACCGACGCATCGGTGACCCAGTTCGACCGGTTCAACATCCACGGCGGCTACGACTTCTACACGGACAACATCAAGGTGCGGCTCTACGACAGCGCCAACACTCCTTCCGTCGCGCTCCTGCCGGAAAAGAACGCCAGCGAGATAGCGGACCAGCCCGGCACGAGCTGCAACTACACGTTCAGGATCAGCAGCGCCGGCCTCCTCTCCGGCAACAACATCTGGCCAGTGCGCTGCAAGGCCTACGCCGATAATGCGCCGACGACATTCTCCAGCGACATCAACACGACGGTCAACGACCATCCCAACGCGACAGTCTCCTCGCCAGGGAGCGGCACGTGGCAGCACGGCACGATCACCGTCAACGGCAGCGCCTCGCACGACAGCGACGGCACCATCGCCAACTACCGCTTCGAGTACGACAACACGACAGGCTTCTTCTCGCCTTCCGTCATCTGCGACGGCGCAACCGCATCATGCAGCTGGAACACGAGCCAGCAGGACCAGTGCCTCAACGACACCAAATCGTGCTATCTCCGGCTCATCGTCACGGACGACCTCGGACTCGCGTCCGCATCCGCGCCCGTCCTGCTCGGCTTCGACGTCACCGGCCCGGTAACCGTGCTCGACCGGCCGGTCCAGGGAGCAAACATCACCTTTTCGGCCTACACCGTCAACGCATCCATCCTCGACGGTCAGGTCGGCGCCATCTCCCGCGCCATCTTCGAGTATCGCGAGAACGCCTCTGCTCCGTGGAAGAGTGCGTGCAACGACACGGACGGGACTGCGCCGTTCCAGTGCACGTGGAACACGACCGCGCTCCCCGACGGCTCCTCCTACCAGGTGCGCGCCTACGCGAACGACACCTTCGGGAACATCGGGAGCGCGGACACGCACACCGGCATCACACTCGACACCACCCCTCCGAACGTCACGATCCTCACCCCGGAGG
>CAZSAS010000001.1:0-19965 GCA_964604855.1 uncultured Methanosarcinales archaeon | reverse complement strand
TGAGGAGGAAGAAGACGACGATGAGGATGCCGATGGAGAAGGTGAAGCGTTCGAACTTGGTCTTCCGGAGCTGGAGCAGCCCGGCATGCAAGCCCGGGCCTGCGAGGATGGCGAAGACGAGGCTGAGGAGGACGAGGGCGAGCTCGAGCGGGATGAGGACCAGCACCGCGGCGAGCAGGGTGACGAGGCCGAGGCTCGCGACGAGGAGCACGTTCCTGCTGCGTTGCTCGAAGGTGGTGTAATAGAGCGCGAGGCTACCCATGGCGAGCGGGATGACGCCGACGGCGTAGAGCATGGCGAGGAAGGTGAAATGCTCGAAGGTCGTGGCCCTGACCGTCTCGGGAAGGCTCTGCGCGAGGATGCCGACGCCGTGCATGAAGAGCGCTTGCTTGTACGTGAGAAGGGTATACCATGCTGCCATGAGGAGCGTGACGAGCGCCACTTCCAAGTAGGCCACCGTGATCTTGAGCTTCTCCGCGGCGAGTATGAGCAGGTAAGCGGCCTCGGCGAAGAGCAGGAGCCAGACGAGCGGGCTGACCAGGGTGAGGCAGGCGGTCAGGACGAGGGCGCGTACCGGCCGTTCCTCGAGGTCGACGAGCGCGAGGAGGGTGGCGGCGAGTATCGGGAGCGCGAACGTGAGGGGCTTGGCCTGGTTGATGCCGAGAGTGAAGAGCGCGGGACTGAAGCCGGCGAAGAGCGCCGCGAGGAAACTCGCTCCGCGTTTCTTCGTGAGGCTCTTACTGAGGAGATAGACGAGCGGGATGAGGAGGACCATGAAGAGGTTCGGGAGCAGCTTGACCGCGAGCGTCTCGGGCAGGACGAGCGTGGCGAGTCCGATGACGTAGTAGAAGGCTGGGTCGAAGGCGTAGCGCCGCCCTTGATAGCTGTACGGGTCGTCATAGCGCGGCAGGCCTGTTTGCCTGATGCTCTCTGCCTGGATGAGGGCGAAGTAGCTCTCGTAGCCGGGCTGCGCCACCTCGAAGCTGACGGCGAGCCTGAGCGCGAGGACGAACAGGGTGAGGGCGACGATCGCGAGGCCGTACCAGTGCTTCGCCTGGAGCTTCACGTGCGGCTTCGCGGAGGGTTTCGCAGCGTGATTCCCTGCGGGCTTGTGCAGCGCCGAGGAGCTGGTGCGAGACTTGTGAGGCTTGTGCCGGGACATGGCCTTGCAGAGGCCGGACGGGTTTAAAAGTCTTGCTCGCCCCGTCCGAAAAGCGGCAATGGAAAGCGCTAATGCCGGAAAACCTGCACGAAAAGCTCCTGCAGGTTTATAAATCTTGAAGGATTCCCCTGCAGTGATGACAGCGACACGCATCCATCTCCTGACAGGACTCGTCCATCGCCTCGGCGACGATTACGGGGTTGAGGACCATCTGTCCTATGACAAGGACCATCTCCGAGACATGATCGATGCGGGCATAGTTACAGAAGCGGCTGAAGGCACGTCGATGCGCGACGCCCTGGTTTCGGTGCAGCATATCGGCGACAAGCTCCTCATACTGCCGCATGAGTTCTGGCTCGAGGACGGGAAGCGTGCCCGGAAGGACGTGACGGAAGGTTATGACAGCCTGAGCACGCCACGCCGCGTCCGGGCGGCGGTGCAGGCGCATGTCGACAGGCTTCGGGACGCCGGAAAGGAGGTTCCTGGCTGGGTCGATGAGTTCGCCGAGAGACAGCACCCGATGACCAAGGCGCTGGCGCGCGAGCTCAGACTCGCACCCGCCGAGATGTACACGTTCATGATGGCGGATCCCCTGCCGATCCCCGAGCATGGCGTCGGCCAGCCGCGGGCGCGCGAACGCGCGAAGGAGGAACGCCCGACGCTGGGCTACACTTACACGACGCTCGGCTCGTCCAGCGTCCACGTCATGGTCCCCTGGTATACCCTTGTCGAGGGAGGGGCGAACGTCGCCCGCTTGCTCCTCGATCTCCATCCGTCTTTCGCTCGTGAGTGCGGAGGAGAGCTCCACCGACGACCGCATCAAGAAGGACGGATCACCTATCTTTCCGGCCGGCACGACTCCGTCTCCGGCGAAGAGTCGTATGAGTGCCGGCTGGGTCGCGTCGCTTTCGGTCCGGAGAACAGTGTGAAAGCCCGTCTCCAGGACTGGGTGGCGCCAGAGGATGCCAGGGACTGGATGGTGTCATGGGACTGCAAAGACCAGAAGGTACTGAATCATCTCTTCGCCTGGTGCGATTGCAGGGATTTCGAGTTTACCAGCAGGAAGAACCGCTATCAGAGCGGAACGGAACGGCCAGGGGAGATGGGATCGTACAAGCTCTGCCGGCACTCGGCCGGGCTCGGGTTCTGGATGCAGGCGTTCGGCACGCATGAGTTCGGCGACGAGATATGGCACGCCTCGCCTTTTCTGCTCCCGCTGCACGAGGAAGGCGGCCGGCGTTGGAGCGAGGCCTTGCGTTTCCGTCACAAGCTGCTCACGAGAGTCCTTGTCCGCGACAGGCACGGGAGTGCGGAGCCTATGAATCTCGGCACGCAATCTGTCTTCTACGGGGCGCTCAATGCCTTGCTCCACGAGGAGCGCGGCCACGGCCTCTTCATGCCGGGCGTGATGACCGGCGCACGCGCCTACGGCCTCGCGCGTCAAGAACGGGAGCTGCTCAAAGACCCTGTCTATCAGCACACGTAGCTGCCGGTTTTTTCTGAAGATTCCGAAGAGGATGGGAGAGAAAGGAAAATCAAGAAAGGGACGGACTCACTCCTCGTCCGGGTTGTAGCTCGGCACGGCGCTCTTGTTGATGATCATGATGTCACCCATGCTCTTGACGAGCTGGTGCGGGACGATCACGCCTTTCGCGCTGCCGAGGACCTTGTTGAGGAAGCTATTCTTCGTCGCGCGGACGCGCCAGCCGAAGATCTTGTTGCTCGTGACGATGGACTCCTCGACGTCACCGAAGTAGTCGCCCGTGTCGGTGAACACCTTCATCTCGTAGGTCTCGCTGACCCGCTTCATCTTCAGCATGCATACCACCCTGGGAATCTGATGTTGGGGGCTATCGTTGGGGAGCTATTTAAATCTTTGGGTGGGGACGAACGAAAACCTTTAAATACCTCGCAGCATGCTTCCCTGCAGAGAGGTGGTCCCATGGTTTTCGAAAATGTCCCGCTGGACAACGTCATTCTCGCGATCATCGTCGGCACGCTCGCCGCAATCGTCTACGCGCTCCGCGTCCTGGTCCTGATGGAGCGCAGGGTCGCGCGCATCGACAAGCACATCGAGATGCTGACCGAGAAGATCATCGTCGAGGAGCGCAAGATCGAGCGCGAGGAGCAGACGATAGAGAAGAAGCTGAAGAAGAAATAAAAAACCCGTTTTCAGACTTCTCCCAGACGGACGAGTTCGCGCTTCGCCTCGTCGAAGAGCGACCCGCCAAGCGCGAGATCGAGGAAGAAGCCCCTCTCGCCGCCGAGCGGCCCCTTGTTTCCGCCTCCGTCATGGATGGGCGTGGTCACGCTTCCGCCTCCAGGATCTCCGAGAGCGGCCACAACAGCCACTCTTCCTGCTCGGCGAATCCGAGCCCCGCGGCATGCCCTGTCATATGCTTCTTCATGTGCTGTTTCATGTGCATCACCTCGGGACAGCGAGAGAAGGCAAAGTACTTAAACGATGGGAAGGGACGATACAGACCCCTGCTTCACAAAGCTTAAAAGCTCAGGGGGAGTTTGCAAAGGCATGGACTTCATGAGCTCGCTGTCCATCATCTGGTTCACGGGCGGCATCCTGGATGCGGTCTTCTTCCTCGTCGCGCTCGGCATCCCCGTGCTCTGCTTCCAGGCTTACTGGGTGACGAGGCAGAAGAAATACCTCTTCTACGGCGGCGGCTTCGGCCTCATCTCGATCAGCTTCCTCCTCGAAGGCTCGGCCATGATATCGAAGCTCGTCGTCGCGCGGACGCTGCCCCTGGCGAAGCCTGAAGAGCTGTACGAGGCGATTGCGCTCGGCCGGAGCCTCCAGCTCGGGGCAGACCTCTTCTTCGTGGTGGGGCTCACGTTCCTCCTGCTCGTCTATCTCGACCTGCTCGACAAGAAGGGTGCGCTTCCTGTCCTGCTGCTCACCGGCTTCGCGAGCGTCCTCGCGTTCGGGAACCTCATCGCGTCAGAGCTCCTCGAGATCGGCCTCCTCATCGGTATCGTCATAGCCCTCGCGCAGCGCTACAAGAAGAACCGGAGGATAGGACTCACCCTCCTCGGCTTCATCCTCATCCTTATCGCGGAGAGCAGCATGATCCCGTTGCTGCTCGCGCTCCCGCTCTTCGGCTTCCCTTGGCCCGACCACGGCTACTTCCTGAGCAACCTCATCCTCCTGACAGGGCTCATCGCCCTCAACCTCAGCTTCCTCCAGGTGCTCCATCCATGGCGAAAAGGTCCCACATCGACGTAATCCACGACATGCTCTTCGCGTGCAGGGAGAAAGGGGGGGAGATCAAGCCCACCCATCTCCTCTACAAGGCGAACCTGAGCCATGCCGCGCTCCAGCGCTATCTGGCCGAACTGCGCGAGAAGGGGCTGCTGAGGGAGGAAGAGGGGAAGGCCGGCAAGCGCTACCTGCTCACCGATGAGGGGCATCGCTTCCTCACCCAGGTGCAGCGTTTCCGGGAATTCAGCGAGCAGTTCGGCATCTGAACGGCGCGTCCAGGACCTTTCGCCATGCCTGCGCAGGAGAGCGTGCACGCGTTCGTCAGGCGAGCAGCTCGTCGAACGTGATGCCGCGGCTCTTCGCCTGCTCCAGGGAGACGACGTAGTACTTCCCGGTCTCGTGCGCGCAGTCGATGCTGAAGAACCACCAGCCCTGCCGCGAGAACTTGACCGCGAGCCAGGGCTCGGCCCCGAACTTCGCGCTGAATTCTTTGAGTTCGGCAACTTCCTGCTTGCTGAAGTACTGCCTCGTAGAGGTCGTGAGCTTGCACTCGATGGCGAGCGTGCGCGCATTGTTGCTCGCGGCGACGTCCGGCGCGGGGTAGTGCTGCGAGCCCGAGCCGGCAGCGCGCATCGCCCCCCAGCCGGCCGCCCAGAACCGATGGATCAGGTCGCGTTCGGCGTTGATGCCGCGGGATTTCGTCGACATGCGCCTCCTCACCCCCTCCAGGTTTTTAAACGTTCCTCGCGGATGACCAGTGGAAAGCTTTGTAAAGAAGCGCGTTCTGCCTTTTTCCATGGCGAAAAAACCGATATTGTCCGTCTTGGGCATGGAGAAGCTCCTGAAGCGTGCGGGCGCTCCCAGAGTGAGCGAGGACGCGAAAGAGGAATTGCGCGACGCGCTCGAGGCGTATGCCGAGGGCGTGTGCAGGAAAGCCGTGACGTTCTCCGCGCATGCCGGGCGGCGCACGGTCAAGGCTGAAGACGTGAAGCTCGCGGCGAAGTAGCGCACCCTGTCGCTGCTTCGCGGCATTCTAAGCTTTCGTCCTATAGAGGAGCCACTGGACGAAGAGCAGCAGCCAGAGCGTGGCGCTGACGGAGAGGACGGCGGTGCTCAGCACGAGCCCGAGCGTGAGGTACGCGGCGGTCATGGCGTAGAGCGCGATGAAGGTCGGCCCCGAAGTCCACGGGTTGACGACGCCTTCTTTTTTCGCGAAGCCTTGCCAGACTTGCGGTAGCAGGGCGAGGGTGAACACGATGCCCGCGCCGCTGATGACGAGGTCCTGCCAGAACATTGTCCCTTGTCCCCCTAGACCTTGACCTTGAAGAAGTCGTGCGCCGCTTCCGCGTCGGGGAAGTGCACGCGCGCTTCCGCGAGGTGCGTCTCGCTGTCGGTGTAGCGCTGGCTGAAATGGGTGAGGATGAGCCGCTTCACTCCGGCCTGCTGCGCCAACAGGGCGGCTTGCGCCGCGGTGAGGTGCTTGAACTCCTGCGCCTTGCCCTCGTGCTCGTTCGTGAAGCTGGCCTCGCTGATCATCAGGTCCGCGCTCTCGGCGAGGATGGGGATGAGAGTGTTCAACCCCGTGTCGGGGATGAGGACGAAGCTCTTCCCGGCGACGGTGTAGCAGACGTCCTCAGGCGTGATCGTCACGCCCTTGAACTCGACGGTCTCGCCGCGCTTGAGCTTGCCGACCAGGGGGCCGGACTTGAGGCCGTATTCCTTGAAGGCGTGGTCCATGTTGATGCGCACCTTGTCCTTCTCGTCGAAGCGGTAGGCGATGCAGGGCGTGCCGTGCTTCATGCTCGCGCATTCCACTTTGTAATCGTCGTTCTCGAAGGCAGTCATGGTCTGTCCCGTCGGAGGCAGCAGCTCGTGGACGTCGAGGTCCACCTTGTTCTCGAAGTCGACGGTCTTGCGCAGGTGCTCCATCCGCAGCTTCGTCCCTTTCGGGCCGTAGATGTGGAGGGTGTGCTGGTAGTCCGAGTTGAAGATGGTCTGGATGAGCCCGATGAGCCCGCTGACATGGTCGCCGTGCCAGTGCGTGAGGAACACTTTCCGCACTTTCGCCCGGGAATGGCCGGCGATGTTCATCTGCCGCTGCGTCCCCTCGCCGCAGTCGAACAGGATGAGCTCTCCTTCGCGCTCGAGCAGGATGCTCTGCACGTTCCGGTCCTTCGTGGGCACCATGCTGCCGGTGCCGAGGAAGGTGAGCTCTATCGTCATGAGAAGCCAGGAACGAAGAGGCTTTTAAAAGGTTGGCGGCTCGGCGCAGGGGCCGCTACGCCAGGAGCGTGTAGCTCGTGTTCGCAGGACGTGCGGGCGCGTGGCTCGGCGAGGCAGGCGACGGGAAGGCGAGGTCGATTGTCTTGCCAATAGGGGCAGGGAGCCTCAGGGCGTGCATCTCGAATGCTTTGCTGTCCGGTCGCGCGATGACGATGCCGTCGGACTGCGCCCAGAAGTCCGGATCGTCCTGCGTGCGGAGCGGTTGGCCGAGGGGGACGCTCTGGTAGAGCTGTGCGAGGGCGTCGAAGGCCGCGAGCACCGCCGCTTCTGTGGTGCGTCGTGAGTGCAACAGCGTGCCGTCGTAGAAGCCGGCATGGAAGGTGAGGCCCGTCCGCTCCCGGCCGAACAGGCGGAGCTGGGTATCGAGATATTCTGCAAAATCGGACGGGTTCCAGAGGGTCGGATTCCGCAGCGTGGCCACCTTGAAGTCGAAAGGCCGGGGCATGCCGTCGTTCCAGAGGGTGTAGCCGGCGAGCGTCTGGTCGTCGCGCGCCGCGAGCGGGTCGTAGAGCTCGACGCGCGTCCCGTCGGCGAACCCATCCCTGTAGTCGTCGAACGTGCTCGCCTCCAGCCTGAACGGGCCTTCGCTCGATTCGGTGACCCGGTTGACGAGGTCCACGATGCCGATTCCCGCTCCTGCCACTGCTGCAGCGAGCGCGAACAGTTCCCGTCGTGAAAGCTCCCGTGACATGCCACTCGGAAGTGGGAAATCGTTTTTAAGCCTTTGCGCTGAAAGGAGGAATGATTATTTTCTATATTAAAAATATTATACGACAAGTATATAAAACGCCCGGCACTCGTGAACCCCATGCCGACGAAGAAGACGAGCACGAAGAAGACGACAAGGAAAAGCGTAAAGACGACAAAGGCGAAAGCCATGGCAGCCCCGCCGACGAGCCTTGAGACCACAACGTCCGCGAAGGCCGTCAAGAAACAGGAGAAGCCCGTCAAGAAAGACCCGGACGTGAGCGAAGAGGAGGAAGGCGAGAAGCGCAGCACGGTGCGCCAGGCCCGGCCGCTCGTGAAAGGCATCCTCGGCGAGCAGCAGGTGCTGACCGAGGACAGCGATGCGGCGCGCGACCTCTACGCCCAGAGCAGGTTCGGCGAGCTCGACCAGGGCAAGGTGCAATTGTCGCTCCTCGAGGCGCTGTATCTCATCGAGAAAGGCAAGCTCAAGGTCGTCTCCCCGGCCAACCGAGCGATGACGGACGAGACCTTCATCCGCAAGGCGAAGAAACTGCACGAGAACTTCTGGACGAAGTACGTCGTCTTCAGGGACATGCGGAACCGGGGCTACATCGTCAAGACCGCTTTGAAGTTCGGCGCCGACTTCCGCGTCTATGACCGCGGCGTGAAGCCCGGCGAGGACCACGCCAAATGGGTGCTGTTCCCCATCCACGAGTCGAACGCCTTGACCTGGCATGACTTCGCCGCCAAGAACCGGGTTGCACACTCGACCAAGAAGCGCCTGCTCATCGGCGTCGTCGACGAGGAGAGCGACGTCACCTACTTCGAGATCGCATGGAAGCGACCATGACCTGCTGCCCGATATTCGAACAGTTCAACGAGGAACAGCTCCTCATCAAAGAATACGAGCACTGGAAACTCCTCGCGCACAAAGGACAACGCACATTAGGCAGCTGCGTCGTCATCACGAAAGCGCATCATCCGCGATTC
The DNA here is from genome assembly GCA_964604855.1 of uncultured Methanosarcinales archaeon. GTDB lineage: Archaea > Nanobdellota > Nanobdellia > Woesearchaeales > UBA525 > UBA153. The sequence goes on along the minus strand of CAZSAS010000001.1, from coordinate 11,629 downwards.
AACGATCTCGATGAGGAAGAGATGAAGGAATTTCTTCTTGTGGTGAAAGATCTCGAAGGCGCACTGACACGGCTGTGGCGGTTCGACAACATCAACTGGCTCATGCTGATGATGAAGGACAAGCACACCCATTTCCATGTCTTCCCCCGCTACGATGGCGAAAGGGAATTCAACGGACGCGTGTGGAAAGAGTCAGAACCGAACCCTGACCCGCTCAACCTCCAGAAAGTTGACTGCACGCTCCGTGAGCTCCAGGCGATCAGGGACGCGATCAGCGCCCAAATCATTAAATAGCCCTTTCTCGATTCCTCAACCCATGGAACTCATTGACCGCGACGAGGTGCTGCGCGTCGTGAAGCAGCGCGGCCCCCTCATCCCGAACGAGGTCAAGAGGATCCTCGGCAAGGGCGACACGACAATGCTCGGCGCCGTCCTGGGCGAACTCAGCAGCAAGGGCCTCGTCAAGGTGAGCAAGACCAAGCTCGGCGGCAGCCCGTTCTACTATGACCCTGCGCGGCCGGAGAGCCTCGAGCGTATCAGCGAGCACCTCGGCGAGAAGGACCGGCGCACCTACCAGTTGCTGAAGGAGAAGAAGGTGCTCCGCGACGACGCGCAGGAGGCGCTGACGCGCGTCTCACTGCGCAACATCAAGGATTACGCGCGCATGCTCCAGGTGAACGCGCCGGAAGGGACGGTGATCTACTGGAAGTACTACCTCGTGCCGGACGCGGAGGCGGAGCCGCTGATCAAGCAGGACCTCGGCATGGCGAAGCCGGCGACAGCGCCCGAGCCCGCTGCAGCACCTGAACCGGCCGCGCCGACCGAGCCGGTGGCCGACGAGACGACAGCGCAGCCCGCGCTTGCAGAAGCGCCCGCAGCGCCCGCCCAACCGACGCAATCCGGCAGCCCCCGCCCGACCGCTGGCGTTATGGAAGGGGAGAAAGGGAAAGAGGAGAAGGAAAAAGAGAAGAAAGCTCCGAAGAAAGAAAAGGCTGAGGAACAACAGGAGCTGCCGAAAAAGCTGGAGCGGATCGACGACCCGTTCTACGAGACTATCAGGACGTATTTCGACAGGCACGGCATCGCGGTGAAGGAGCAGACGCTCGTCCGGAAGCGGAGCGAGCTCGACTTCATCATCCTGCTCCCAACGCCGATGGGCAGGGTCGAGTACTATTGCAAGGCCAAGGCGAAGAAGCGGAGCAACGACGGCGACCTCGCCGCCGCGAAGCTCCAGGGCAACGGCATCAGCCTCCCCGTCATCTACCTCACCACGGGCGAGATCACGAAGAAAGCGAAGGAGAAGCTCCAGCACGAGTTCAAGGGGATGGTTGCGAAGGAGCTGTAGCCTGATGCACCGAGCGAATCCTCTTGTCCCTGGCTAGCTGGCGATAGTTTTCTTCTATCCTCCGCTCGGCACGATAGCCGTCGAGCCTGTCCATGACTGCTGGCGGAAAGCCCTCATGGTCCAAGGGAACCCCTAACTGCGTCACCTCGGCCTCGTGGCCCGTATCGACGACATGAACCGCATTTCCGGCCAGGACGTCGAAGAGGCTGTAGAACCCGCAGATCTCCGGGTTGTTCGGGAATCCTTGAGGCAGGCCGCGGACGATGGCGTCGTAGGATGCGGCATCGGGCACCTTCTCGTCCGAGGCGACCCAGCCGATCATGTAGGCGCCGTCTGCGAAGAGCCTCCTCGCGACGCCGTCGATGCTTGCATGCGCGATGACCAATGGCTCCTCGGGCGCCAGGGACCCTTTCGCTTTGAGAAGACCGTCCGGCATGCGACGCCGCAAGACGCCTTTGACAAGCTCGTAGTCATGGAAGCCTGCGATGTCCGGATGCCCCTGGTACAGCGCGGTCTGTATCGCCGCGCGGAAGAGGACGAGCGCCTGCGCCGTCGGCGTGTCGAGCTCGTGCGGCTCCCTGAAACGGTCGCCACCCTTCGCTTTCTGCACTTTCTTGTACAGGTTGTCATAGGTCTCTCTGGAGAAGAGAAAGCCGACAGGAAAAGAACCCTTACTCATAGGAATACCTCCAGGACTGAGAAATTCGCAGTGTTCCCCCTAACATCCTGAAAAGGGAGAGAGTCCTCAGATGCTTTATATGGTTTTCTGCACTGCAGAGGATTGACATAAAAAGGACAAGCCTTTTAAGGGGATTTTGCGGGGAAGCCAGTATGGGCGTCGCGATCACAGAGTTGCTGGTCGGCAAGGACATCAGCATCGAAGAGCTCCGTGGCAAGGTCCTCGCGGTCGACGCGTTCAACATGCTCTACCAGTTCCTCACCACGATCAGGATGCGCGACGGCACGCCGCTGAAGGACAGCAAGGGGAACGTCACCAGCCACCTCATCGGGCTGTTCAGCCGCACCACCTCGCTGATGGCGGAGGGCCTGAAACTCTGCTTCGTCTTCGACGGCGCACCGCCCGAGCTGAAGAGACGGGAACGGGAACGGCGTGCGCAGACGAAGGCGGAAGCGCTGCAGAAGTACAAGGAGGCAAAGGAGGCGGAAGACGTCGAGCAGATGCACAAGTACGCGGGCCGCACCGCGAGACTCACCCGCGACATGGTGGATGAGGCGAAGGAGCTCATCGCGGCCCTGGGACTGCCCGTCATCCAGGCGCCGGGCGAGGGTGAAGCGCAAGCCGCGCAGCTCGTGAAGAACGGCTACGCCTTCGCGGTCGTGAGCCAGGACGCGGACAGCTTCCTCTTCGGCGCGTCCCGTGTGGTGAAGAACCTCAACCTCTCCGGACGGAGGAAGAAGGCGAGCGCCCTCGCGTACGAGAAGGTCAGCCCGCGACTGCTCAGTCTCGACGACAGCCTCAAGGCCCTCGATTTCGAGCACGACCAGCTCATCGCGCTCGCCCTCCTTGTCGGCACGGACTACAACAGGGAAGGCATTCGCGGCATCGGGCCGAAGAAGGCCTTGAAGCTCCTGGAGGCGCACGGCACGGACTACGCCGCGCTCTTCAAGGCGGTCGAGTGGGACACGCACTATCCGGAACTCGGCTGGAAGACGCTCATGGACGCGTTCAGGAACGTCCCTGCGACCGACGACTACGCGCTCTCCTGGACGGCGCCGGACGAGGATGCGTTGCGCGAGCTCCTCGTCGACAGGCATGACTTCAGCGGCGAACGCGTCACGAGCGCGCTCGCGAAGCTGAAGCTGCAGGACGCGCACCGGCAGAAAGGCCTGGGGGAGTTCTTATGAAGCGGCCACATCGGGCAGGATTGCCGGTGGGGAGAAGGGTGCCCGCATGATGTCCTGGGCGTGGTTCGCGTTCGCGGCTGCCGCAGCCATCGTCATCCGCGACCTCGCGCACAAGAAAGCGTTGAACGCGGAGCACGCGCTCGAGATGCTCGTGGCGCGCAGCTTCTTCCTCATCCCCCTCCTCATCATACTCAGCTTCTTCATCAGCCCGAACCTGCCGCTCGGCACGCTGCCTTTGCTCTACCTCGTCAGCCTCCTCGCCACGGCAGGCATCCTCCTCCGCGTCCGCGGACTGCGCCACCTCGACGTCGGGCAGGCCGCGCCGTTGCAGAACGTCGGCCCCCTCTTCCTCCTCCTCCTAGCAGGCATCATCCTCGGCGAACAACCGACCCCGATGCAATTCGTCGGCGTCCTGCTCGTCGTGGCGGGCACCTACATCCTCGAAGGCAGCGAGGAGTATCCCGGAGTGCTCGGCCCACTCAAGCATCTCATGCACGACTGGTACGCGTGGGTCATCATCCTCGCCGTGCTCGTCCTGAGCTTCAGCCAGGTCTTCGACAAGCTCCTCATCAGCAGCGGCATCAACCCCTTCACCTACTTCTTCTGGGTCTGGCTCTTCATCAACCTCAACTTCATGGTGGTCCACCTCGCACGCTTCAAGTGGCACGGCCTGAAGCGGGACGTGGTGCGCGATTGGAAATGGCTCGGCATCGCGGCCTTCGCGCTCTTCGCCCAGATGCTGTGCTATTACGAGGCCGTCAGCCTCGGCCCCATCAGCCTCATCCAGCCCATCAGCCGTCTCAGCGCGCTGGGCCTCGTCGTCGCGGGCGGCCGGCTCTTCCACGAGGAAGGCATAGGCCGCAAGATGGTGGCGGTCGCCCTGATGATCACTGGCGCCATCCTCATCCTCCTCTGAGCGCCTCCCCCTGTGCACAGCTATCTTTCGCAGCCTCGAGCGACACGTTTAAAAGCCTGTTTCCGCCTCTGCCCCGCATGGTCCTCTGCGTCAAGACGAAGCTCGCGGCCGCGGAGAAGGTCAGGTCCTATCTCGTCGAGCGCTCCCTGTTCTTGCGAGGCTATGCTTCTGCGAAAGACGGCGAGCACATCTTCTTCCCAGTCACGGAAAGGTTCGAGTCGGCGCTGCCGGTCACGTTCGTGGAACGGGCGCTCGAGGAAGGGGTGAAGAAAGAATCCTTGAAGGACGCGCTGCGGGGCGAGCTCACCGACGAGGAATCGGCGCGGCTGAAGACGAGCATGGACCAGGTCGGGAGCATCGCCATCATCGAGGTGGACCCCACGCTGGAACCCAAGGAGACGCTCATCGCCGAGAAAATCCTCGAGAAGAACAGGAACATCACCACCGTGCTGAAGAAGCGGGGAGGGCATGAAGGCGAGCTTCGCCTCCAGCGCTACGCATTCCTCGCTGGCGAGGACACGCGAGAGACGATCGTGCAGGAGAACGGCGTGCGGCTGAAGATCGACGTCGAGGCAGTGTATTACTCCGTGCGGTCCGCGACGGAACGCAAGCGGATCGCCTCGCTCGTCAGGAAGGGCGAACGCGTCCTCGTCATGTTCTCCGGCGCGGCGCCGTACTGCTGCGTCATCGCGAAGAACAGCGAGGCGGAAGAGGTCGTCGGGATCGAGCTCAACGAGAAAGGCCACGAGCTCGGCGTGGAGAACCTCAGGCTCAACAAGCTACGGAACGTGATACTCGTCCACGACGATGTGAGAGGGGCGGTTCCCGTCTTCGCAGAGAAAGGACTCGCCTTCGACCGCATCGTCATGCCCCTGCCGCATACCGGCCACGACTTCCTCGACGAGGCCTTCCTCGTCGCGAAGAAAGGCACGGTCATCCATCTCTACGACTTCGAGGTCGAGGGCGAGTTCGAGCGGGCGGCGGAGAAGGCGCGCGCAGGCGCGAAACGGAACGAGCGGCGCATCGAGGTGCTCGGCATCGTGCCGAGCGGGCAGCACAGCCCGCGCGTCTACCGGGTGTGCGTGGATCTCGCCGTGCAGTAAGATTTTTATAGGAGCTTCTCCGGGGGTGGAAGCATGTCATTCCGTTTTTTCAAGAAGAAGCTGGACGAGTACAAGAAGCTCATCGAGAGCGGGAAGCACAGCACCGCGGCGTTCCAGATGGAGAAGTATCTCGACGAGGGGCTCGAGGAGAAGAGCGATGTCGCGCAGCTCATGTGCCTCGTCACCAAGTTCGACACCGACGTGAAGCAGTCCATCGAGATGCTCCAGCAGGGCATGCCCGAGGACGCGCTCGGGAAGATTGAGCAGCTCCGGCTCACCCTCAAGCAGATTAAGATCTATGCCAACCTCGTCGCGAAGGACGAGGAGGACCTGGAATAGGCCCGGGCTTCTGGAGCGGAAGGTCCCGCTCAGCAGTTACTCCACAAGTCATCGCCTTACGGCTTCTCGGGTGTTCAACTCGTCATCGCGGGACAGGGCCAGAAAGGTCGCGGCGCCTAAAAAACTATTGGATGGTGAGGCGCGGGGCAGAGCGCGGCACGTCCAGGGGCAACCATCTTTTCTCCTCGCCCGTCTTCTCAGTGTGGCGCGTCTTCGCCACGAGGTCGCAGAGCTCGGGGAAGGTGCCTCCGAAGAGATGGGCGGGGACGAAGCCCACGGCAGGCTCCAACCGGCCACCGATGTAGACCGGGCTGCCGGGCTCGGAGAGGGCCGCGGAGAGCTCCTCGTCGCCAAGGGCGAGCACCGGCTGCTGCTCCGTGATGCCGTAGTGGGCCTGCTCCGTTTCCGTCGGCGCGCGCCCGTTCCTGAGGAGGGCGACGTGGGTCGTGCGGGGGTTGTGCACGGTGATGAGGGACGCGCCGGAGACGTGGCTGAGCGCGGTGAAGAGGCCGGAGGGCAGCCTGTTCTCCGCCGCGGCCGCGGCGAGCGCGTCCTGGTCGGGCGGGGCGAGCATGACGCGGTAGGCGGTGCGCTGCTGGAGGAGCCACTCGAGGTCGTGCGCCCGTATCGTGTCGAGGCGCGGGCCGATGCTGTAGAGCTTGCCGTCGAGCAGCCCCCGGACGCGCGTAAGCAGGCCGGGACGGGCCCGCCGGAGGAGCCCTGCGGCGGCGAGGCCGCGCCACGGGTTGCCGTACGGGACCACCTCGACCGTGCCGTCGTGGAGCAGGAGATGACCGGTGCTGAACTCCGCGTCGAAGGCCGTCGGCAGCCAGCCAGGACGGCGATAGCGGTCGCGCTCCTGCGCGACCAGGCGGAAGTGGTGCTCGGCGGCGCGTACCGGGTCGCCCGTGACGTGCCCCCGCGTCCAGAGATAGAGCCCATCCTCGGGCGGGGGGCAGAGGCCGGCGGCGCAGGGAGAGGAGCGGGAGAGATGGACGACGGCGAACGGGACTTCTTCCCCTTTCTCGAGTCGGTAGAAGGAGATGTTATCCTTGGGCTCGTACCGAGCCCTCGTCGCTGCGTCAGTCATGGAAGCCCATCGCTGCGAAGTCTTGAGGTTCCTTACCCCTTTCACCGGATGAACTCATATAAAAGCATTACTATGTAGAAAAGAAACTCTGGAAGAAGGGATTGAGACGGTGCTTTTCGCCTATCTGAACATTCCCATCGGCGTCCGGTCGCCTCCGTCACCCGAACATCCCGATGTAGTCCTTGCCTTCGCGCTCTTCGGCGCGCCGCACTTTCTGGATGGCCTTGAACAGGTCGACTTCCTTCACCAGCGTCCTGTCGGCGCGGATGGCGTAGTAGCCGGCTTCAGTCACCGCAGCTTTGACCTCCGCTCCTGAGAAGCCGTCCATCTTCTTCAGGATCTTGTCGAAATCCGCGCGCTTCTCGATGTGCATCTTCTTGGTGTGGATCCTGAATATCTCTCGGAGGCCGATGGCATCGGGGTTCGGCACCTCGATGAGCCGGTCGAGCCGTCCGGGACGCGTCACGGCCTCGTCGAGGATGTCCTTCCGGTTGGTGCAACCGATGATCTTGACGTTCCCCAGGTTCTTGAAGCCGTCGATCTCCGCGAGAAGCTGCATGAAGGTGCGTTGCACCTCGCGCTCCCCGGAGGTACCCATGTCGACGCGCTTGGACGCGAGCGCGTCCAGCTCGTCGATGAACACGATGCTCGGCGCCTTCTCGCGGGCCAGCTGGAATATCTCCTTGATGAGCTTGGCGCCTTCGCCGATGAATTTCTGCACGAGCTCGCTGCCGACGACCTCGATGAAGGTGCTCTTGGTCGAGTGCGCCACCGCCTTCGCGAGCAGAGTCTTGCCCGTGCCCGGCGGCCCGTAGAGGAGAATCCCCTTGGGCGGCGTGATGCCGACCTTCTTGAACAGCTCGGGCTTCTTGAGCGGGAGCTCGACGACTTCCTTGATCTCGCGCACCTGGTCCTTCAGGCCGCCGACCTCGCTCCAGGGGATTGTCGGTTTCTCGAGGATGACAAACTGCTCGACCGAGAACCTCTTGCTGCCCCGTATCTTGCCGATGACGGTGAGGTTCTTCTGCTCGACGAGGACGTTGTCGCCAGGGATGAGGGCTTCGGCCTCTTCCGCGACGTCGACGTAGAACTGGTTGCCGTTCGGGACCTTGATGATGGCATGCCGATCCGCGCCCTGGTGCACGATCTCCCCTATTTCGGCGACGAGCAGGGCGGGGGCCTTGTATTTGTCGATCTCGACGCGGAGCTGGTCGACCGTATCCCGCAGGAGCTTGTTCTCTTCCTCGAGCTCGCTCGTGTCGGAGCTGGTGCTGTAGGAGAATATCGCTTTGTCCAAGCCTGGTTTCACAGTCGGTTCCCTCGCAGTAGCGAGGAGGTACGGAGGCATTCCTATTTAAATCTTTAGTCGTGGTCGCGCATGTTTTTCCGCGGCGTTCAGTCGGGAAGCAAACAAAAAGATTTATATAATCGCACTGCGTCGTGCCAGTAGCATAGTTCAGGGTGGTTCCATGACCGAGGATGAGAAGAAGCTCTCCAAGCAGATAATTGGGAAGACGGTCGTGTCGAAGACGGGGAAGCGCTTCGGCGAGATCGGCGACATCATCTTCGAGACCGGCAGCGGCGAGCTCATCCACTTGGTCGTCCGTGCCCCGACAAGCTACGCGGAGAAGCTCGACTTGGAGAAGAGCAAGGAGGGCGAGCCGCTCATCCCGTTCTCGGCAGTCATCGCGATGGGCGACTTCGTCGTCGTGGCGGAAGAGGACATCGTCTAGGCCATTTTTTTATGCAGGATTATTTTCTATATAGCAATGAAGTTGTCACTCCTATAATCACCACCGTAAAGAAGTAAAAAACGAAAGGTTTATATAGAATTGACAACTTACTAGTGGTTACAATGAAGCTGCTCAACAAGCTCATCGGCATCTGCCTGATGGCGTTGTTCGCCCTCAGCCTCGCCCCCGTCGCGCTCGCGGCCTGGGGCGGCACCACCTATCCCTACGCCTCCTACTGGAGCACGGGCCAGACCCGCATCGGCGCGTACACCGCAACCTGGGACTACGGCCAGGGCTTCTACGATTATCTCAGCCCGCCCATCGCCACCTACCGGCCGGGCATGCAGTACAACTACGGGTTCAACATCCGCTCGCCGACCTACATCCAATACCCGAGCAGAATCACGAACATTTACCGACCCTACTACGGCTACCCGTACAACGGCTTCGGGAACAGCTACTGGACCTACCAGCGCTACTACGGCCCGAGCGGCATCAACTACGGCGGCACCGGGGGCGCCGGCAGCCACATGGCGCCCGGCACCAACCTCCTCCCCTACTAAACCCTTCCAAACCCTTCCCTCTTTTTCCAAGGTGAGACCATGGCGATCCGCGAACTGCTCAAGAAGGAGTCGGTGATCAACGGGCTCAAGGCGATGGGCTCCGCAGGCATGGCCGAACTCGCAATCCACGCGAACGGCCCCGATATTAGCACCTACATGATTCCGGGCATCGTCATCTTCACCGGGGCGGCGGCAACCTACGGCGTGCGGACCTACAGTGCATGGCGCGCGGAACGCGCGGCGGCGGATGCGCCCGCGACAGCGGAACCGCCCGAAGACACGGCAACGACGCAGGCGCCGGAAGCCGACTATCTGCAGGATATCATACGGCACGCCCCGGCCACCCGCACCACCTACAGCACGAAAAAGAGAAGGGGATAAGCCACTTCTGCAGCAGCAGCGCGAAGGAGGCCATCGGAGCTTGCGTCGAGACAGAAGTGCCACCGAAGAAAGAGCTCATTTCTTCCTGTAGCCGAAGACGTTGTCGTATTTCTTGTGGTCCATGAATTCCAGGACGAAGGCGATGATCTTCACATCATCTCCCGAGATGGTATAGATCATCCTCCAGTAGCCGACGAGATCAATCTTCCAGAGCCGGTCAGTTCCATACCGCGCAACAACCTTCTTTGAGATGTTTTTTCGAGGGATGTGCGCTCCATACTGAGGGTCTATCTTGACGTTGTTCTTCTCCCGGTCGATGGCCTTGAGCAATTGCATGTTTGCGGAATTCTCCAGCCCTAGCTTCTTCTCATCAAGGACTTTCTCCTGCAGTTCCTTGTAGTCCCGAGCGGCATCCTCAGAGAATTCGACCCAGACCTCCTTCTCCATTCACGCCACCCGTACCGCCTTCTCGAGAAGGCTTCTCAGCTTGGGGCTGGGAGTGTCGATCCAGGTGATCCCTTTCGAACCGATCAATATCTTGCCGCTCTTCTCCAGGTACTCCAAGACCAGGTTGAGCGTCTGATGCATGATCTGCGTCGGGAGTCTGCGCTTCAGCTCGGCCTTCGAGACGATGGTCTCGGACTCCTGGAGCAGCTTCTCGATGATTAGCACTGTCCGAAGGTTCGGGTAATGGAGTATCTGATCGCCCATGCGCACCACCAGGGATGATTGTATATATGTATAAACTTATATAATATAAAAATGTTTCGGAAGGTCCGATAGCGAGCGAGACGCATGGCGTTCGGTGAGGCGGAAAGACGGCCGCGTCGATAATCTTTTATAGTCCCCACTCCTGAAAGGATGCATGACGGCCTCGTACGGGACCATCCACGTCTGGGGCGGCGACCTCTCGATCGACAGGCTGCCGCGTACGTCTCGGAGTTCACGAACCAGCCGTACAGCGTCGAGCGCCTCCGGAAGCGGGGCGGAAGGCACGGCGCGCGCCTCGAGATCGTGGCGCAGACGGACGCGGAGTGGCTGAGGGAGATCAGACGGGCAAACCCTGCGCGGAGAACGACCCGGCAAGTGGTGCGGAACGACAACTACCACCTCCGCATCGAGGCGGATCCTGACCTGGAAGAGGCGCTCGCGGCAGCAGTCTTCGGCTTCTACAAGCGGCAAGGGGACGCAGTAATCAGACACGAGTGGGAACGGGGGATGAAAGCGAGCGACGCACTCGCGGCAAGATACGAAAAAACACAAGTCTCCCGCCCGGAACGACCGAGATGATGATTCGGTACGGGACGCTCCCTGGGAAAGGAGCGTTGAGCCCGGAAGAGGTCAGGGATCTTTTCAGGGAAGGACGCGCGTTACGGACCGCGACCGAAGAACGCTACAGGTCGGTCACGCGCCGCCCCGCCGACAACGGCCGACACCACGCATCGTGACTCCGAGAACCTTCTCCTGAGCCGAAGCTCACCGCAGCAGCAGCGCGAAGCCGGCCAATAACGCCTCCAATTGGAGATACGCGTCCGAGCCTTCGACCATCCGGAACTCGGCCTCGCCGCACGCCTTCACCAACTCGAGCTTCTTCCGGTCCTCGACGCCCTCGACCTTCCAGACCGCCTGCTGGAGCTGCTTGATCACGTCCATCCCCGACAGGCCGTACTCGAGCATCACCTTGAGGAGCTGCTTCCTGGCTTCGAGGAAGTCGCCCTTCTGCGCGAGCGCGATGAGCGAGCTGATCTCGGCCGGCTTCGCGTACGACGCGATGGAGAAGACGACATCCTCCGTCACCTTCTCGCTCAAGGACGCGCAGGCCTGGAGCAGGTTCTCCACCCGCCTGACATCGCCGCCAGAGACATCATAGAGCGCCTGCTTGGCCTTAGCGTCGATCGTCAAGGACTCCCCCTTCGCGACCTTGTCGATGATGGCCGCGACCTCCGCCTGCGGCAAGGGCTTGAACCGGAAGACCGTGCAGCGGCTCTGGATGGGGTCGATGATTTTCGATGAGTAGTTGCAGCTGAGGATGAACCTGCACGTCTGGGTGTAGTTCTCCATGGTGCGCCTGAGGGCTTGCTGCGCCTCCTTGGTCAGGGCGTCGCACTCGTCCATGTAGATTATCTTGAACGGGACGTCTCCCAGTGCGCGGGTGCGGGCGAAGTCCTTGACCTTGTTCCTGACGACGTCGATGCCGCGCTCGTCGGAGGCGTTGAGTTCCAAGAAGTTCTCGCGCCACTGCTCGCCGAACAAGGACCGCGCGACGACGAGTGCCAAGGTGGTCTTGCCGACG